>NZ_JBFTNE010000071.1:0-38134 GCF_056397325.1 Cupriavidus sp. 05N39 | reverse complement strand
GGCCTGGACCGTACCGGCGTGTCGGCTTCCCCGGCCCGCAGCGTGGATGCCTATACCGATGGCGCCCGTAGCGGCAAGTTCGACCCGTTCACCGAAGGTGCCCGTGTCGGCAAGGCCGACCCGTACACCGACGGCGCCCGCATCGTCGCTGGCCTGGACCGTACCGGCGTGTCGGCTTCCCCGGCCCGTAGCGTCGATGCCTACACGGATGGCGCCCGTGCCGGCAAGTTCGATGTGTTCACCGATGGCGCCAATGTCTGAGCGCAGGCAAGCGCGGGAACGGGATCGCCAGGGCGAGGAGCCGGTTCGCACCGGTTCCACCGCCTGAACGGCGACCGGGGCAGGGAATGAAACAAGGTTAGACATTTGAATGGGAGTGCATCATGAACCTACGGGACAGCTTCCTGATCCTGGCTGGCTGGGTGGTCCTCTGCGTGGCCAGCGGCTCTCTGATCACGGTAGTGGCGCAAGTGCTGCCGGCTTGAGTGAGCATTGAGCAACTTGTGCGAATGCACACGAATTTGGCTTGAGGATCTATCAATAGATAGATAAGATCTCGCTATGAAAACGCAATCCGTACGCGAACAACTGCTCGAACACACGCTGGTGCTGATCCGCCGGCGCGGTTTCAATGGTTTCAGTTACCGCGATCTGGC
Source organism: Cupriavidus sp. 05N39 (assembly GCF_056397325.1). NCBI lineage: Bacteria > Pseudomonadati > Pseudomonadota > Betaproteobacteria > Burkholderiales > Burkholderiaceae > Cupriavidus > Cupriavidus sp. 05N39. The sequence continues at coordinate 37,478 of NZ_JBFTNE010000071.1, read as the reverse complement.
CGATCTGGTCGGGGTCAAGACTTCGAGCATCCACTATTACTTCCCCGCCAAGGACGACCTTGTGCTGGAGGCGGTAAAGGAATACAGCGCCCGCATCTCGGAGCGGCTGCGTAGTGTGGATTCGTCGCTTTCACCGCGCGAGCAGGCGGAGGGTTACCTCAATTTCCTGCGCACCGCGGCCTGCGGCGACCAGATCTGCCTGGCAGGCATGTTGTCCACCGAGACGCTATGCCTGCCGGAGTCGGTCCATACCGAGCTCAAGCAGTTCTATCGCATGAACGAAAACTGGCTGATGGGCCTGATCGAACGCGCCCAGAGCGAGTACGGCAAAGTCTACCCGGTGACGCCCCGTGCGCTGGCGCAGGTGATCTACGGTGCGCTGCAAAACGGCTTGATCGTTGCGCGCTTGTTCGGTGCGCCCGAACGGCTGGAGTCAGCGGCGGATCTGTTGATGGCCTCGGTGTCCGAGTAAGCACGCCGACACATGAAAAAGCCGACCCTTCGAGGTCGGCTTTTTGTTTGGGCGATGCAACCGATGATCCGCCCGGAGATCCGCCGCCGCATCAGCCCGGCGCGTCCGCCACTACCTTCCAATGCTCGCCTGACTCCTGCGCGCGGCCGTCCCGCGCCAGCTTGAGCAGGTGCGCCAGCAGCGAGCGCTTTGCCACTGGCAGCATGCGTTCGGGCACATCGTCGTAGACCCGCAGGAGCAGGGTGTCGATATCGGTTTCCCCCAGGTCGCGCAGCGCGTTGAGCACTTTGGCTTCGCGCTGCATGCGGTGACGGATCAGGGTACGGATGGCATCGGCGGGCCTGGGCATCAGGAAGCCGTGGCCAGGGGCGAGCCATTCCAGGTCCTCATTCTGCAAGGCTGCCAGCGAGGCCAGGTAAGCGTGCATATCGCCGTCGGGCGGATTGATCACGACGGTGGAGCCCTGCATTACGTGATCGCCGGTGAACAAGGTCTTTTCTTCTTCGAGCAGGAAGCACAGGTGGTTGGACGCGTGCCCCGGCGTGTGGATCACCCGCAGCGTGCAGCCATTGCCCAGCGACAGGCGCTCACCGTGCTCCAGGATGCGCCCGGGCTGGAACGTCTGGTCCTGCCGCGACGTCGGCGGGGCGGGCCGGCCCAGCACCGGGGCGCCGGTGGCGGCCTTCAGCCGGGGCGTCGCCGGCGAGTGGTCGATGTGCGTGTGGGTGGCGAGGATCCAGCGGATTGGCCCGGGCGCGGCTGCCAGCACGGCGGCTACATGGGCTTCATCGTCGGGGCCCGGATCGATCACCGCCCACTCGTTGCGCGCGGGATCGCCCACAAAGTAGGTGTTGGTGCCGGGCCCGGTCATGACGCTGCCATTGTTGGCGGTGACGCGCCAGACGCGCTCGGACAGGCGCACAGCGACACCTGGCGCCAGTTCGTAGCGTGCATGTCCTTCGCCGTGCGGGTCGATGCGCTCGATCTCCGCATAGGCTGCCTCGCTCGGCAAGACGGGGCGCGGGCCGCCGCTGCCTTGGGCCAGGCGAGGCATGATGCGCGCGATGTCGCGCAGCTGCGCGGCATGGTCAAAGCAGGCTTGCGCGGTGTCGAAACGAGCAATGGACGCGAGCGTGCGCCGCGTGACGGGCACGGTCTTGATACCGCTTGCCGGGTCGATGGCATCGCCGGGGCGCACCCAGATATGCTCCATGGCCTCGTCGCCATCGTGCGCGGCGGTCTGCCCTGGGGGCGCCACGGCGACGAAGAAGCGCGTGTCGAAGCGCTTGGGCAGGCCGGGCGGCGTCAGCCAATGGCTGTGGTAGGCCAGGCGGTCCACCGCCAGGCGCACATTCAGGCGCTCGCACAGCTGCGCCATGCCCGGGCCGCCATGCCGGGCAGACTGCCGCAGCCAGTCATGCTGCGCCGCGTCGAGGGTATCCAGCGCGATCAGCTGGCCACCGGCATCGCTGGCAAATAGCAGGCCGGCTTCCTCGAAGCACTCGCGCACGGCCGCCAGGTAGAAATCGAGGCCTCCGTCCGGCAGCTTGAGGCGCTGGCTTGCCGCGGCGTCGTCCAGGCCGGCGCAGACATCATGCAAAGCCCTGTCCTGGGGGTCGAGCGTGCCGCCGGGAAAGACAAAAGCGCCGCTGCTGCGGTCGTCGTTGCGCTCGGGGCGCCGCACCAGCAGCACTTCCATGCCGGCCGCGCCATCGCGCACGACCAGGATGCTTGCCGCGTGGCGCAGGGAGGTGGATCGGGATCGCAAAGGGGGGGTGCTTCCGCTCTGTTCTTGTTCGCTCATGTGGGGCGGGTTCCTGATTGACTGGCTGGGTTCAGGCGATAGTGTAGCGGCATCGCCCGGCTATGCCACCGAGGGAAAGCGAGACAGGAAAAGGGCGCTACCGATACGCGGGTAGATACGGAGGTGCCGCGGCAGCCTTGGAACGGCGCCGGCCATTAAGATGCTGGCATCACCCCGCCCGCTGATCTGCCGCTGTGTCCGCCGAGGGGGGTGAGAAGCAGCGCGCACTGTTTGCGGTGCTGCAAGCCGTTTCGGCCCGCCTGAGATGCAATACATGCCCGACGTGCGATAGGCGCCGGGTGGGGCGAAACCAGACAGATACTGGGGGAGACGCCGATATGAACCGAAAGGGTCTGCTTGATGCAGCCGCGGTACTGGAAGACCTGGCCGCCGGCCTGCAGCCGGACCGGAACCGCCTGGTGGCGGGCGCGCAGGCGCTCGAGACCATGCACGCCGATCACCCGTCGTGGCGCGACATGACCGACGCTTCGTTCGGGCTGCAGGCACTGGCCGCGGGCGGCGCGCTGGACCTGGACCAGAAGGGGCGTGCGCGTGCCGCGCGGCTGGCGGAAGTCATCAGAAGCCTGGTTGATTCCTTGTAGTCCGCTGGCCCGCCGCCGCTGCCGGCTAGGCCAGCGAAAGGACCACCAGCACGGCGCCGGTCATGGCAACCAGGTCCTCGATCAACGCTGCCGGCCGGTCCCGGCCAAACGCTGCCGCAAGGCGCGCGCGAATGGCCGCGCCGCCGAGCGTGCCGATCACGGCGCCAATGGCGCCAAGGATGGCACCGCCCGCCAGCATGCCGCCGCCCGCCCCGATCGCCGCGCCGGCGAGGGCGCCCGTGAGAATGCGTGCGCCGAACTGCTGCGGCACCTTGCGGCTCGGCGTGGCGGGCAGCTTGTCGGTGACAAGCTCGGCCAGCGCCAGCACGCTGAGGATCCAGGGCGTGAACCGGTAACCCATGAAKGCCAGCCAGTTGCCTGACAGATCCAGCAAGCCAAGGCCGGCCGCCCAACTGACGGCAGCGGGCGCCGTCATGGCGCGCAGGCCGGCCACGATGCCGATGAACAGCGAGAGCAGGTAGAGCGTCATGGAGTCTGTCCTCGATCAAGGTTGACGAATGGCGCAAGCCACGCCCGGTGCGCTGGCGCGAACCGGGGACAACGCAGATCCGGACTGCAATCATTCGTCACCCGACCCACGTCCCATGCACAAGGACCGGGGGACGGGATCGCCTCGAACGGGCCGCGCGACGAGCTTATGCTGGCGCCTTGCGCCGGCCTGTGCGCTAGCCCACATGCGGCGGAAGTGCGTCCCGTGGAAGAAGGGACGCCCCGTCTTCACAACATTGTCTCGACCTGCGCGAGCAGCTTGCCCAGGGCGCGCTCCATCACGGCGCGTTCCTGGGCGGTGAGGGCGGACATCAACGTTTCGTGCCGGCCGGAAGCCACCCGCATGATCTTCTCGTACAGCGGCTTGCCGGTGGCGGACAAGGAGATCAGCACCGCGCGGCCGTCGGTCGGAGACGGTTCGCGCTTTACCAGTCCCTGCCTGATAAGGTGATCGGCCGCGCGGCTGGCCTGGCTCTTGTCCAGGTTGGCGAAGCGCGCGAGATCGATCACCAGGAAGGGGCCGAATTCGCCGATGGCGGCGAGCGTCCGCGCCTCGCTCAGCGACAGGCCCAGTTCGTCTGTGTATGCCCGCGCGATACCGCGGTCGAACTGCTTGACAATGCGGTGCAGCCGATAGGTGGCGAAGTCGGAAAGYGACGGCTTGGGGCTGGTCATGGTTAGCAGGGCCGGGTAGGGCAAGGCGGGCAGTATGCCTGCATCGTCGTCATTCGGGGAGAGCGCCGCTGTGCCCGCCGAAGCTATCCGAGACCTCCCGCAGCAGTTGCGAGGCATCCGCGAAGCCAGCATGGCGGCTGAGCGCCAGCAGTGCGACCCGGGCCAGGTAGAGGGAAGCATCGCGCTCGCCGAGTGCTGTCATGCGGTAGCACATCGCCGTGTAGATTTCATCGAGTTCGGTCGGGGTCATGGTGGTTTGCATACGGTCCTCCGTCTTTCCGCTTCAATCGTCTTGAATCGTGTTCAATCTTCTTCAGTCGATTCGCATGGCCAGGGCGATGGCATCCCGCACATCGCTGGCGCGGGCATGCTTCCAGCGCCCACTCACATAGCCATCGGGGCGGACCAGGTACAGCGTGCCGTCGGTGGCGTCCAGCGCGCGCCGCACGGCATCGTCCGGATCGGCCAGCCTGCCGGCCGCCGGTGCCGCGCCGGCAATCAGGCGGCAGTCCAGTTCCAGGCCATCCGCGCATAGCTCGCGCAACCCTGGCACGACGGCGTCCGGATCCTGGCCGGCGCCGGCAAAGCAGAAGGCGGTGAAGCCCGTGCCGAGGCAGCGGAGCAGCGAAGCCGGCATGCCCTGCGCGTCGAGCACCGGCATGTCCGGCAGCGCGGCGCCCGGCGCTGGCCCGGTGGCGAAGGCCGGGTCATCCGCCGCGGCGATGGGCGAGTCGGCAAAGGTGGCGGGGCTCGTCTGGCGCGGGTTGATCAGCGAGCGCAGTTCCGCATGCCTGGCGGACAGCCCCAGTACCGCTTCGCGCATCAGGGTGAAAGCGGGCGAGGGCGGGGCCATGAACTCTGTGCTTTTGGCGCCAAAACGCATGTTCTCGCGCGCGGCGGCCACGCGCTCGCTGGAATAGGACGGCAGCAGGCCGTGCGAGGCCTTGCCGCGCACGGCTAGCGCAAGCTTCCAGGCCAGGTTGAAGGCGTCGTCGAAGCCGCTGTTCAGGCCGCGCACGCCGAAGATGGGCACCAGGTGCGCGGCATCGCCGGCAAAGAGCGTGCGGCCGTGCACGTAGTCGTCCAGCGTCAGGCACTTCGCGTTGTAGATCGATATCCACAGCGGCTCCCACGGCGCGGTGACGCCCATCATCGCCAGGTGGCTGGCCACGCGCGGCAGCACGTTTTCCGGCTTGACCGCCTGCTCCGCATCCTCGTGTTCGCCGACCTGGTAATCGATGCGCCAGACCTTGTCCGGCTGCTGGTGCAGCAGGATGGTGGAGCCGGGGTTGGACGGCGGATCGAACCACGCCAGCCGCTCGACCTCGCGCGGCGCGTCGATGGCGATATCCACGATCACGTAGCGCCCCTCATACTGCATGCCGCGCAGCGACAGCCCCAGCGCATCGCGCACGGCGCTGCGGCCACCATCGGCGGCCACCAGCCAGTCCGCGCGCACGGTGTAGGCGGTGTCGCCCGCTGCCACCGCCAGCGTCACGCCGCCGGCGTCCTGCGCGACGCCGGTGACGCGGTTCTGCCAGCGCACTTCGATCAGTCCGGGGTAGCGCGCGATGGCGTTCAGCAGGTATTGCTCGATGTAGTACTGCTGGATATTCACCATCGGCGGGAAAGCCTGCCCGGCCTCGTGCGGCATGGTGAAGTGCAGCACTTCCTCGTTGCGGTAGTAGCTGCGGCCGCCGGCCCACGCGAGCCCTTTGCCGAGGACCGGCGCGACAACGCCGAGCGCATCGAGGATTTCGAGCGAGCGCCGGGAAATGCAGATGGCCCGGCTGCCTTCGCAGGTGCCGTCGTCGGCCTCCAGCACCACGCTGGGGATGCCGTGGCGGGCCAGAGCCAGCGCAACCGCCAGCCCGACCGGGCCGCCGCCGGCAATGACGACCTGCCGCGGCGCATCCGTGCCATCGGGGTTCAGCACCGGCATGGATGCGGCGTGGACTTCGCGCTGGTACATGTCTTGTCTCCTGGTTGTGTGCGCAACCAGTTCAAGATATACCAAAATGGTTGCGGGCACAACCAGATTGCCAAGGCCTGCGCGGAAGGCGCCGCTTAGAATTCGACCATCGCAAAGTCCTCCTTGCCCACGTCGCACAGCGGGCAGCGCCAGCCGGCGGGGATGTCCTCCCAGCGGGTGCCGGGCGCGATGCCTTCTTCAGGCAGGCCGGCGGCCTCGTCATAGACCCAGCCGCAGATGATGCATACCCATTGCTTGAATTCGCCGGCGACGGCAGTGGCCGAGGCAGCCTCAATGGGCCTTGCTGTGTCATCTGGCCCGGTTTTATCCGCCTGCGCCGGCTCGTCCAGGCTGAAGACAAGCGGCGCCGACGTGCCTTGCCCGCCGGCGGCCACGCGCGCCTGCAGCAGCGCAAGGAGCTGTTGCGTCTCTTCCGCCGTCAGGTCGATCCAATACGGATCGCCCGCGCCGTCATTCAGGCGGTCAGGGGAAAACTGGATCTCTACTGCGGTGCCTTTTTTGTACATGCCAATGAAATCGGGGTTGCGCCGGGGGGCGTAGTGTCGCTCAGGATGCTGGTCAGCCGGGAAACAGCACGCCGGCGAGCCATTGCCGGAAATCGGCAACGACATCCGCATTCAGTTCGTGGCCGATCGGGTAGCGCCGGGTCTGGTGCGCAACGCCCAGCGCATCCAGCCACTGGTCAGCGCGTTCCGCCCAGCCAACCGGCAGTTTGTTGTCGAACTCGCCGTGGGCGATGAAGGCCGATAGCCCGGCAAGCGCCTCGCGCGGTGCGAGATGCGGCTCGATTTCCGGCAGGATGCGGCCGCTGAGCACGGCAAAGCCGGCGACGTCAGCCGGCGCGCTCAGGCCGACACTGGCGCTGAGGATGCCCCCCTGGCTGAAGCCGGCGATCACCGTGCGCGCGGGCAGGGCGCCATCCTGCGCGCGCAGCGCGCGCACCAGCGCAATCAGTTGCTGGCGGCTGCGCTCCGCCTGGGCGGCGTTGATGGCGGGCGCGCCGCCATGGAAGCTGACCTCGAAGAAACCATACTGGTCCGGCGCAAAGGTCAGGGGGCCTTGCACCAGTACCACCTGGACACGCGGATCGATACGCGTGGCCACCGCCGCGAGGCTGGTCTCGTTGCTGCCCACGCCGTGCAGAAGGAGCAGCCGCGCTGCCGGCGTCGTGTCCGGCAGCGCGTTGCGCAGGCGATAGCGCAGGCCCGTTGCGGCGTCCTGGGTCAGTGGGCTGATGTCGTTGCTGGTGGTGTTCATGTCATCTCGGGTCTGGTAACGCTTGCCTTGAAGGAGCGTGGCACCGGTCAGGCCGCCACGGGTTGGTCGTGCCGGTATTGGCCGATCACATAAGACTCCATCGACAGGATGCCGTATGTAATGCCGCCGTCGATCACCTGCAGCGGTTCGCCCGCCGCCGCCGCGCCGATGGCCACCAGCAGCGGCAGGAAATGCTCGTCGGTCGGATGGGCGCGCTCGGCGTGCGGCGCCAGCCGCCGGTAGTCGATCAGCGGTTGGACATCGCCATCGCGCATGGCGTTGCGCGTGGCCTCGCGCACCCATTGGGTGAATTGCGCCACATAGGGCGCATCGCCGCCGCCGTGGCCGCGGAACTCGTAGAGGTTGTGCGTCATGCTGCCGGAGCCGACGATCAGCACGCCCTGGCCGCGCAGCGGCGCCAGGGCGCGGCCAAAGGCCAGCGCGCCCGCCGGGTCCAGCGGCTGCGGCAGCGATACCTGGAACACCGGCACCTGCGCCTCGGGATACAGGTGCCGCAGCGGCACCCACGCGCCGTGATCGAGCCCGCGCTGCGGGTCCGGACTGGCAGGGTAGCCGGCCTGCGCAAGCAGTTCCGCCGCGCGGGCGGCCAGCGCGGGGTGTCCGGCCACGGGATAGCGCAACGCGTACAAGTCGCGCGGAAAGCCGCCGAAATCGTGAATGGTCTCGGGCAGCGGGCTTGCGGTCACGCGCACGCCGCCCCGCGTCATCCAGTGCGGCGAGACCACCAGCACCGCCTCGGCGGCCGGCAGCGCGCGGCCCAGCGCGGCAAGTTGCGGGCCGGCAAGGCCCGGCTCGATGGCGAAGGTGGGCGCGCCATGGGAGACGAACAGTACGGGAAGAGGAGTAGCGGCTGACATGGCGGAAGTCCCATCTCGAAAACTTCCAGTCTATTGATTCGACTGGCGATGATAAATAGCCTTCATCGTGATATATAGTCCCGGTAATCGAGACAATCAGGCGCAAGCCGACACGTAGCGCATGGACCGGGCCCTGGAAATGAGTGTGTTTGCCGCCGTAGTCGAGGCCGGCAGCTTTATCGGCGCGGTGGAAGGCCTGCGCATGTCCAAGGCCGCAGTCTCGCGCCATGTGGACGCGCTGGAGCAGCGCCTGGGCGTGCGCCTGCTACAGCGCACCACCCGCCGGCTGTCCCTGACCGAGGAGGGGCGGATCTTCTATCAGCGCGCCAAGGAGGTGCTGGCCGCACTCGACGATGCCGAGTCCGAGATCACCTCGCGCACGCAGGAGCCCAGCGGCCTGATCCGCATCAATGTGCCGCTGACGTTCGGCATCATGCATCTCGCGCCGCTCTGGAGCGCATTCATGCAGGTGTATCCCCAGGTCGACCTGGACATCACCCTCAACGACCGCGTGGTGGATCTCGTCGATGAAGGCTACGACCTCGCGGTGCGTATCGGCGACATGCCAAGCTCCGCGCTGATCAGCCGCAAGCTGGCCAGCACGCGCATGATGCTTTGCGCATCGCCCGCCTATCTGGCGCGGCACGGCGCGCCAGCGCATCCGCAGGAACTGGCGAAGCATCGCGTACTCGCCTACACCAACTGGTCCGGCCGCGACGAATGGCATTTCGATGGCCCGGACGGCAAGGTAAGCGTGGGCACGCGCGCCCGTGTGTACACCAACAACGGCGACACCTGCCGCGCCATTGCGCTGGCCCATGGCGGCATCATGCTGCAACCGAGCTTCATGCTGCAGGAAGACCTGCGCAGCGGGGCACTGGTCGAACTGATGCCCGAATACCGGGCGAGCGAACTCGGCGTGTACGCGGTCTACCCGACGCGCAAACAGCTCCCGCTCAAGGTGCGCCGGCTGGTGGATTACCTGGTGGAGGCGTTTCGGGATGTGTCGTGGGGAGACGGGGGAGAGGGGGGAGTAGGGCGAGGCGGCCTGTCACGCCCCCCCGCTAGCGGCCCGATTCGCTGAAGCGGCGGGACGCCGCGTCCGCGCGAAACACCAGCGGCGCCTCGTGCGCCGTGGCCTGCAACTGGCCGTGGGCGGCAAGGCGTCCGTGCAGGACGACTTCGCGCACGGTGGCGTGGTCCGGAGATTTGTCGCAAACGGGATCGGTGCGGTTGGCATCGCCCGTCAGCAGGTAGGCCTGGCAGCGGCAGCCGCCGAGGTCGTTCTCTTTCTCGCCGCAGGACCGGCACGGCTCCGGCATCCACGCGGTGCCGCGATAGCGTTGGAAAGCATCGCTGTGGTACCAGATGTCGTGCAGCGATTGCGTGCTCACGTTCGGCAGGATGAGGCCGGGCAGCATGCGCGCGGCATGGCAGGGCAGCGCGGCGCCGTCAGGCGATATGCCGAGAAACACAGAGCCCCAGCCGTTCATGCATTTCTTGGGCCGCGTCTCGAAATAGTCCGGCACCACGAACAGGATGCGGCAACGCTTGCCGATCCTGGCGCGGTAGGACGCCACTACCGCTTCGGCTTCGCGCAATTGCGCTTCGGTCGGCATCAGCGCCAGCCGGTTCTCCCAGGCCCAGCCGTAGTACTGGGTATTGGCCAGTTCCAGGTATTCGGCGCCCATATCCAGCGCCATGTCGATGATGGTGCCGACGTGGGCCAGGTTATGCCGGTGCAGTACGCAGTTGAGCACCATCGGGTAGCCATGCGCCTTGATCCGTTTTGCCACCCGCTGTTTCAGGTCGAAGGTGCGGGTGCCCGACAGGAAGTCGTTCATCTCGCGCGTGGCGTCCTGGAACGAAAGCTGGACATGATCGAGCCCGGCCGCGCGCAGCGCGCCCAGGCGCGCGTCCGTCAGGCCCACGCCGGAGGTGATCAGGTTGGTGTAGAAGCCCAGTTGCCGGGCATGGCCGACCAGTTCTTCCAGGTCGTCGCGCACCAGCGGCTCGCCGCCCGAGAAACCAAGCTGGGCGGCGCCGAGCGCGCGTGCTTCCTCCAGGACCCGCCGCCATTGCGCGGTGTCGAGTTCCGGGCCGTAGCGTACGTAGTCGACCGGGTTGGAGCAGTAGGCGCAGTGCAGCGGACAGCGGTAGGTCAGCTCCGCCAGCAGCCACAGCGGTGGACCCGGTTCAGACGAGCCAGCCGCGTTCGCAGGCATGTTCGACAAAGGTGCGCACCTCGGGGGCAATGCCCTGCACCCCGAAGGACGTCTGCAGTTCGTCGATCAGCATGTCGAGCGTATGGGCGCCGTCGCAGCGCTGCAGGATGGCGGCGGCGCTGTCGTTCAGCTTGACCATGCCTTCAGGATAGAGCAGCACCCATGCCTTTTGGGCCTCTTCCCATTGCAGGCGATAGAGCGTGTCGAGCCGTGGCATGGCGGGAGCGGTCTCGGGGGTGACGGGCGTGGCGGGGGCGTTCATACGGGATAGGCCTTTTCGATGGCATCCAGCATCGACCACAGGATGTCGAGCTTGAACTGCAGGATTTCCGTGGCGCGCTGCTGTTCGGCCGGTGTGCGGAAATAGTCCAGTGTGACCCGCAGGCCGTGATCGACATCGCGCTGCGCCAGCGGAATGCGCGTACGGAAATAGCTTAGCCCCTCGGCCTCGATCCAGGGGTAGTGGTGCGGCCAGCCGGCCAGCCGTTCCTTGTGGATGGCGGGCGCGAACATCTCGGTGAGCGAGGAGCACACGGCCTCCTGCCAGGGAGCGCGCCGGGCGAAGTTGACGTATGCATCCACCGCGAAGCGCACGCCGGGCAGCACCAGCCGTTGAGACCAGAGTGCCTCGCGCGTCAGCCCCACAGCCTCGCCGAGCCGGCTCCAGGCTTCGATGCCGCCGGGCTCGGTGGCGGTGCCGTCGTGGTCGAGGATGCGTATCACCCACTCTCGCCGCGTTTCGCGGTCGGGGCAGTTGGAGAGGATGGCGGCATCCTTGAGCGGGATATTGACCTGGTAGTAGAAGCGGTTGGCCACCCAGCCCTGGATCTGCTCGCGCGAGCATTGCCCGCTGGCCATGCGCCGGTTGAAGGGGTGATGGATGTGGTAGCGCGATTCGAGTCCGCGCAGCCGCGCTTCGAAGGCCGCGCGTTCCTCGGGGGAAACCGGTTGGGGGCGTGCTGCGGGCGTCACAGGGCGATCTCCATGCCGTCGTAGGCCACCTCGATCCCGTGCGCCGCCAGTTCGCGGCGCTCCGGGGAGTCGTCCACCAGGATCGGGTTGGTGTTGTTGATATGAATCAGGATCTTGCGCGCTGCCGGCGCTTCGTCCAGTGCCGCGATCATGCCGTGCGGGCCGGACTGCGCCAGGTGGCCCATGTCGCTGGCGAGCCTGGACGACAGGCCGAGCCGGCGCATTTCATCGTCGGTCCAGAAGGTGCCGTCGACCAGGATCACGTCGGCCCGGGCCAGTTCCGCGCGCACATGCGGTTCGACGCTGCCCAGTCCGGGGGCGTAGAACACGCGCTTGCCACCGGCGCTGACGATGCGCAGGCCGATATTGTCGCCACGCTGCGGCGCGGCGCGGTTGGGGGAGTAGGGCGGCGGCTTGCTGTCCAGCGCGATCGCATGCAAGGTCAGCCCTGCTAGCGGCGGCACGGTGAAGGCACTCGCGTCCAGCGGCAGCGGATGGGTTTCCAGGGTGCAGTAGTGGGACAGGATGCGGGACAGCGGGAAACCTTCGGACAGGTCCCGCAGCACAGGGGGCGTGGCGTAGACGGGCAGGGCGCTGCGGTGCTCRCGCAGCATCAGCAGGCCGGTGACGTGGTCGATCTGCGCGTCCATGAGCAATACGGCGGCGATGCCGGTGTCGCGCACCGCGCGGGCTGGCTGCAGGGCCGGGGTGGCGCGGATCTGGGCCAGGACGTCCGGCGAGGCGTTGACGAGGAGCCAGTGGATGCCATCTTCGGTCAGCGCAATGGAGGATTGCGTGCGGGCCGTGGCGGCGATGGTGCCGCGGCGCAGGCCGTCGCAGTTGCAACAGTTGCAGTTCCATTGTGGAAAGCCGCCGCCAGCGGCGGAACCTAGTACCCGAAGTGTCGTCATGGCCTGGTGCCTGTCCAGCCGGAGCCAAGGAAAAAGCCCGCTGGACAGCGGGCTTTCGCGGATTCCGCCGTCCGCCGGTCAGCGGTTGGCGATGTACATGGTGATTTCGAATCCGTACCGCATATCGATGTATGCGGGAGTGGTCCAGGTCATTGGCGGCTCCTTTCAGATCGGGGGTAGGCAAGTACAGCATAGTTCATGCAGAGGTAACGGCGGGACATCGGGCCGGATTTCGGTTAAGTGCGGCATCGCACTTTTGTGGCTGCTGCATCATGCAACCATGGCTTGCCCCGCCGGTCGGGCGGGACAGACGGCCTCGGCATCCAAGTTACGTAGATCGCTCGCGCAATATTTTTAATTCACTTTTACCCACCGGCCAGCGAAAGTGTACGGTGTGCAAATGGCACCCCTCAGGACACTTCAGACACTTCGGGCATTTCATCAGTCGCTTTTCTGGAGCGGAGTAAGTCATGGATCACTCATCTCGTCCCGTCGCCGCGGTTGTGCTGGCCGCCGCCATGCTGGCCGGCCTGTCTGGGTGCGGCAGTGCGCCGAAGGGTGAGCCAGCCGCGGGCATGGTGCCGGACCAGGACGTCAACGATGCCTACGTCTACCTGCTGGGCCGCCTGCTTGTCCTGCGCCAGGAGCAACTTGACTTCCAGAAAGACGGTTTCCAGTGGAACCAGATCCTGCACCGCGATGTGGGCGGCGTTTCCTGGGCCAATCCGAACCTGGATGTTGCCTACAGCGAGGCCTGGATCGCGGTGGACGAGAAGACTTGTGCGGTCGTCAACGTACCGCGCATCAAGGGGCGCTACTACACGGTCCAGTTCCTGAACGGGTGGGGGGAGACAGTCGCCAACATCAACGAACGCAACTATCCCGGCCATCCCGGCGGCAATTTTGCGATGTGCCTGAAAGGCGCCACCGCGCCACTGCCACCGGATGCGAAGCGCATCGACCTGCCGGGCAAGGCAACGCGCGTGCTGGCGAGAGTGGAGTTGGGCGCGGACAAGAAGCAAGCCATCGCCCTGCAGCGACAGATCACGATCCGGATGACCGGCACGCCGCAGATCGCCCCGATTCCCGCCACCCCGGTTTTCAGCAATGACACGCTGCCCGGTGTGGAAGCCTTCGACTCGGCCGCCATCGCGCTGGACAGCGAGCCGGACATCAATCCGGGCATGGGCGATGTCCGGGCCAAGGTACGCGCAGTGAGCGCCGCGGTGGCGGGCAACCCCGCCGAACGCGCGCGGGTGGACAAGGTCATCCGCGAGCAAACACTGCCGGGATTCCTCAAGTCGTTTTCCACTGCCGGCACCATCAAGAACGGCTGGAACCGGCCCAGCACGATTGGCAAGTACGGAGACGATTACCGGACCCGCACCCGTATCGATATGGCTGGCATCTGGGCCAACAGCACCGATGAGGTGGTGTACTTCAAGACAGATACCGACGGGACAGGCGCCCGGCTGGACGGCGGCAACGCGTACACCATCACCTTTGCCAAGGCCGACCTGCCCGCTGGCCACGTGAAGTACTTCTGGTCGGTGATCGCGGTGGATTCCAGGGACTTTCGCGTGATCCCGAATCCCAAGAACCGGTTCCTGATCAACAAGCAGTCCAGGCTGAGCTACGGGAAGGACGGTTCGCTGACGCTGTACTTCGCGCCGTCCAGGCCGGACGGCGTACCGGACGGCAACTGGCTGCCGACCCCCAGGGGACAGGGTTACAACCTGACGTTCCGCCTTTACGGGCCGGACCAGGCTATCCTGTCCGGCGAGTGGTTCCCGGCCCCGCTGGTCAGACGAAACTGAGCCGCCGCGAGGGGGAGGAGGCGCCTGATTCGCAGGAGCCCGGCCTTGCACCAGCCGCTTACGCGCACGAGGACGTCCATGATGCCGGCGCCGCCAGCGGTCGCTCGGCAACGGCTTTGCCCCCCGCGTTCAGCCGGGGCGGATGATCGACGAAGCCGCCATGGCGAAGGTACTGCACAAATTGCTGCCGGCGCTACTCAAGGTGTTTCGTGGTGGCAAGCCTTCAGGCGCGAGTGAAGCTGGCGATCAGGCCACTCTGCATGGCTCAGCCAACGCTCAGTCAACGGTTCATCTCTGCCTGCGTGATGATTCGATCGCGAATACAACCAGCATGCCACCCAGGATTGAGACGTTCTTCAGGATGTGGTTGAGCTGGTTTGCAACGTCTGAGGGATCGGCGCGCCAGAACCAATGGAAGATCAGGGTCGTGGGGACCAGGAACAGCGCAAGAACCAGTGCGCCCCATCGCGCGTTCCAGCCCGTGGCAAGGGTAAGGCCGGCGCCGACTTCGATCGCGATGGTTAGTATCAGCAGCAGGCCCGGCAGCGGCAGTTCGGCGCTGGCAATCCACGCGGAGTAGCCCGCGAAGCTGCCGATCTTCAATAACCCCGAAATCAGAAAGAGAGAGCCAAGAAGGGCGCGGCCGACAGCGTACAGTCGCGAAACGGTCGTGGGCGTGAGGGAAATTGTGGACGTGGCCATGATGATTCTCGGATATCGACAGAGGAAGAAACTTGAAATTCATCGAACGACTTCACTCGGCCAGCCTCGGCGGCAGGCGCTGATCGACATCAGCGGTACAGGCCCGTGGCGGGGTCCAGCGGCGAGTACTCCCGCGGGGCAAGGCGCAAGCGGTCGAGCGCCTCGTCCGGCTGCAACCTGGTGCGGCCATTGCGCGCCGCCGGGCAGGCCAGCATGAGCTCAATGGCGCGGGCCGGCGGCTCGGCGCCGAGCAGGCATTGCGCGTCCAGGCGAAAAGTGGTCTGGTGCCATCGGAAGTTCGCTGGCCGGCAGGAATTGGCCTGGACGGCGGAGGCCGGTGTCGTCTGTGCCGCCGTTGCCGCACGCGTTGCCGCGCTTGCCGGTGCTGCTGCGCCACCCGGCCGCGGCGGCAGCGTGAGATCCCACAGCCAGTACCGTTCGATCAACGCCAGCGCGGCCGACGGCGGGCGCGCGGCGCACGAAAGGGTCCGCATCGCCTCGCTGGCGGCGTGGCGCACGCAGACCCCGGCGGCCTGGTAGCCATGCCAGTCACGTAGCGCGCCGGTCACGATAGCCTCGGGATGCGCCGGATCGCAGCGGTCACCGGATGCTGCACCGAGGCGGCGATAGGCGACGTCCGCATGCGCGTACTGGCCTCCGACCGAGGGCAGGTTGGTATCGAGGTTGTAGTTGGCGAGCAGTCCCTTGCCCGCGTGGCGCAAGGCCACCGTGACCTTGTCGATCGAAGCCTCGTAAATCGTTTCCAGACCGGCGCGGTTGGCCAACTGGATGCCCTCGGCGGCCAGTTGGTCGGAGGCGGGGTCTTTCTGCGCGCCGGTGGGCTTGACGGTCTGCGCCATCTTCCTGCACGCGTCGAGCATCGCGCGCAGGTCGGCGGTCCGCGCGGGACCTTCGCCGTACGTCGCGTGGGCGGTCTGGCAGACGCTGTCGCTGACGTGGTACAGGAAGATCAGGATGGTGGCGTAGCCTGGCACCAGCGTCGCGCCCGCCTTGCCATAGGTCATCTCCGCGGCCACGGCCAGCACGTATCTCGCTCGCTCGACGAGGCGGCTCTCGCTGCCGCCAACAATAAAACCGGTAGCCACGCGGATGGTGCCGTAGCGAAGGTCGTAAACGGAAAAAGCCCCGAGTTCGAGCCGCTTGTGCATGGCAATGTCCATCTCGTAGGCGACGCGCGTCAATGCCTTGTCGTGGTTCTTGGCCGATAGCGTAGCCACGGCGACGTTGGTGCCCTCGTGATGTCCCACACGATCCGCCCAGTAGTGGGATCGCACCCCCGCGAGGAAGGCGATCATGGCCGGATCGCCACCGTACTTTTCACAAGTCGTCTTGACGACGTTGTCGATGTAGTTGCCGGTGCCGACGTAGTGCATCAGGTCGCTGAACTGTTCGGTGCCCTGGGTGATGTAGCCGATATCGCCGATGACAGCGCCCAGGCCCGCGGCGAGCGCGATTTCCTGCCGGGTCAGGTCCAGCGCGCCAGGCTTGAAGGTATGCTGACCGGATTGGCCGTCGCACAGGCCGGCGCTGAGCGACGGCCATGCCGCTTCCATGACTCGCCAGTGCCCCGTCCAGCCGTAGCCCCAGACCGGCTGGCACGTCGCAAAGCACAGCCAGACGATGGTCACGAGGCGACAGGCGTTGAGACGTGACGGGTGCATGACGGGCTCCTTGCGACACGCCGGCCGTGATCGGCCGCGATGCGGGCAGCATGGAAGGGCAACACCCGGCACTTATTTATAGGCGGCGGCAGACCTGCGCGCAATGCGCAAAAAAATGCCCATTTGCTGAAGCGCCCGGATCACGAGGCGGTGGTGGGCGTCGCGACCGATTGGCTCATTGCCGCACTGGCGCGGACGCTACACGCGCCACAGTCAGGCAACAACCAGCGGCCCGGCCTGCTCGGCAACGGGCCAGCCCCGTTCCTCCGCGATGGCCCGCAGGCGCGGGTCCGGCGCCACCACGACCGGATGGCTGACATGTTCCAGCAGCGGCAGGTCATTGAGCGAATCCGAATAGAACAGCGTGCGCTCGAATTCCTCCCAGCGCCGCCCGATCGCGGCGAGCCAGTCGGCCACCCGCCCCACCTTGCCGGCGCCGAAGCTCGGCACGCCGATCATCTCGCCGCTGAACCGGGCCAGCGGGCCGTCGCCGATGGTGGCCGCCTGCGAGGCCACCAGGTGCTCCACGCCGAAGCTGTCGGCAAAGCCGCGCGCGACGAAGTCGTTGGTGGCGGTCACGATGCAGCACAGGTCGCCCGCGGCGCGATGCTGGTCCACCAGTTCGCGTGCCGGCGCCGGGATGCGGTCGGCAATGCTGGCGATAAAGGCGCTGCGCCACGCTTCCAGATCGCCGCGGTCGTAGCGGGCCAGGAAGGACATGCAGAAGCGCTGGAAGGCGTGGATATCCAGTTTGCCGTCGACGTAGTCCTGGGCGAAGCGCTGGTTCTGCGGGGCGAATTCGGTTTCGTCCAGCACACCGAGTTGCATCAGGTAGCGCAGCCAGGTGGAGCCGCTGTCGAAGGGAATCAGGGTGTGGTCAAGGTCAAACAGTACGAGTTGCATGTGCGGTACGGGTAACGATGAAGTCGGGAATGGCAAAATCACGCACATGATACGGTGTCGGCGCGGGCGCGCGTGGAAGCTGCCGCAAGTGCGCTGCACCAAATCGTCCTGAATCCGGGGCTGTCAACTGACTCATCCTGACAATGCCGCCCGGCCTCCAACGACCAGTAAAATAGCCGCCCCAGGTTCGGCAGGTTCTCAAAGGCAGCAGGTGGCGCAACGACAACAGGGTTTTCTTCTGACTCGACACTGGCGCGATACGCCCGCCGGCACGGAGGTCGAGTTCTGGCTGGCAACCGATAGCGGCCCGCGGCATATCCGCCTGGCCCCGCAGCCTTCGGTGGCGTTCATCCCCGCCGAACACCGCCAGATGGCCGAAATCGTCTTGCATGGCGAGCGCCAGGCCGAACTGCGCGAACTGCCGCTGCGCGATTTCCACCGCCGCCCGGTACTGGGGCTGTATTGCCAGCAGCATCGCCAGCTGATCAAGCTGGAAAGGCAGCTGAAGGAGGCCGGCGTCAGCGTCTACGAGGCCGACATCCGTCCCCCGGAACGCTACCTGATGGAGCGGTTCATCACCGCGCCGGTATGGTTTGCCGGCGAATCCGGTGAGTCCGGAGAAAATGGCCCGTTGCTCAACAGCCAGATGAGGCCGGCGCCGGAATATCGGCCACGGCTGAAGCTGGTGTCGCTGGATATCGAAACCACCGCCCACGGCGATCTGTATTCCATCGCGCTCGAAGGCTGCGGCCAGCGCCAGGTGTATATGCTCGGGCCGCCGAACGGCGACGACAGCGGGCTCGACTTCGGCCTGGAGTACTGCGCCACCCGCGCGCTGATGCTGGAAAAGCTGAACCAATGGCTGGCGGTGCACGATCCCGATGCCATCATCGGCTGGAACGTGGTGCAGTTCGATTTGCGCGTCCTGCAAAAGCACGCGGACCGCTATCAGGTTCCGCTGGCGTTCGGCCGCGGCGGCAGCCTGCTCGAATGGCGCGAGCACGGGTTCAAGGAGAACCATTTCTTTGCCTCCGCCGCCGGCCGCCTGATTATCGACGGCATCGAGGCACTGCGGTCCGCCACCTGGAATTTCCCGTCCTTCAGCCTGGAGAACGTCGCCCAGACCTTGCTGGGCGAGGGGAAATCCATCGACAACCCGTATCAGCGGATGGCGGAAATCGACCGCCGCTTCGCCGAGGACAAGCCGGCACTGGCGCGCTACAACCTGAAGGACTGCGAGCTGGTGACGCGAATCTTCGCCAAGACCGAGTTGCTGACCTTCCTGCTGGAACGCGCCGCCGTCACGGGGCTGCCCGCGGATCGCAGCGGCGGCTCCGTCGCGGCCTTTACGCACCTGTATATGCCGCTGATGCACCGCCAGGGCTATGTGGCGCCGAACCTGGGCGAGGTGCCGGAGGGAGGGAGCCCCGGCGGCTTCGTCATGGATTCGCAACCCGGCCTGTACGACTCGGTGCTGGTGCTGGACTACAAGAGCCTGTACCCCTCGATCATCCGCACCTTCCTGATCGATCCGCTCGGGCTGGTGGAAGGGCTGGACGACCCATCGGACGCGAATTCGGTGCCGGGCTTCCGCGGCGCGCGCTTCTCGCGCACAAAGCACTGCCTGCCCGCCATCGTCAGCCAGATCTGGYAAGGCCGGGAGGCCGCGAAGCGCGAGCAGAACAAGCCGCTGTCGCAGGCGCTGAAGATCATCATGAATGCGTTCTACGGCGTGCTGGGATCGAGCGTCTGCCGCTTTTTCGACCCCCGCCTGGCGTCCTCCATCACCATGCGCGGGCACGAGATCATGCACCGGACGCGCGAACTGATCGAGGCCCAGGGCTACCAGGTCATCTACGGCGACACCGATTCCACTTTTGTCTGGCTGAAACAGCCGCACTCGGAAGAACAGGCCGCAAAGATCGGCCGCATGCTCGTCCAGCATGTGAACCAGTGGTGGCAGCAGCATCTGCGACAGCAGTTCGGACTGGAAAGCGCGCTGGAACTGGAGTTCGAGACCCATTACCGCCGCTTCCTGATGCCGACCGTGCGCGGCGCCGAGCAGGGCAGCAAGAAGCGCTACGCGGGGCTGGTCGCCAAGGCGGACGGTAGCGAGGAAATGGTCTACAAGGGCCTGGAGACGGTACGCACCGACTGGACGCCGCTGGCGCAGCAATTCCAGCAAGAGCTGTATCAGCGCATTTTCAAGAAGCAGCCGTACCGGGAGTACGTGCAGGACTACGTTGCCCGCACCTTGAACGGCGAGTTCGAAGCGTTGCTGGTGTACCGCAAGCGGCTGCGCCGGACCCTGGAAGACTACCAGCGCAACGTGCCGCCGCACGTCCGCGCGGCGCGCGTCGCCGATGCATTCAATCGCAAGGAAGGGCGGCCATTGCAGTACCAGAACGGCGGCTGGATCAGCTATGTGATGACCGTCGCGGGCCCGGAGCCGCTTGAGACGCGGCGCTCCGCGATCGATTATGAGCATTACCTGAGCCGGCAGCTGCAGCCGGTGGCCGATGCCATATTGCCTTTCCTGGGCGACGCGTTCGAGACCCTGGTGACGCGGCAAAGGGCGTTGTTCTGACGGTCAGCAACTGCCCAGACGGCTGGCCTCGATGCGCGGCAGCACCCGCGCCAGGGTGATCCCGCGCACTGCCATGAACAACAACAGCGCCGCCCACAATCCGTCATTCCCGAACGGCCCCGCCAGCGTCACCGCGGCCAGCATGAACGCCCCGAACGAGAGCGCCATCGAGTGCATCAGGTCGCGGGTGCAGGTCGCGCCAATAAAGACGCCATCCAGCAGGAAACCCCAGACCGAAACCAGCGGCAACGCGACCGCCCACGGCAGGAAGCGCACAGCGGCGTCGCGCACCGCCGGCTGGTCGGTCAGGCACGCGATGATCCATTCGCCGGCGCAGGCATAAACGAGCGAAAAACCCATCGCGCCGACCACCGCCCAGATCATCGTGACCCGGACCGCGCGCCGGAATGCGTGGCGGTCCCGCGTGCCGATGGCCGCTCCGACCAGCGCTTCTGCCGCATGCGCAAAGCCATCCAGCGCGTACGCCATGAAGGTCTGGAAGTTGAGCAGCAGCGCATTGGCCGCGAGGATGACGTCGCCTTGCCTGGCGCCGGCATGCGCGAACCAGCCAAAGCTGGCGATCAGGCACAGGGTCCGGATAAAGATGTCGCGATTGAGGTAGACCAGTTGCCGCAGCTCGTGCGCGTGGGCGATGGCCGCCCAGCGCAGCGGCGGCAGGCCGCGGGGACGCAGCCGCCACAGCAACGCGGCGCCCAGCACGAAGCCGCACGCGTCGGCGGTTGCGGTGGCGGCGCCGATTCCAGCGATGCCCCAGTCGAACACATRGACGAAGAGCAGCACCGCGGCGATGTTCACCGCATTGATGAACAGCTGGGTCAGCAAGGCGAGCCGCACGTGCTGGCAGCCAAGCAGGTAGCCCAGCACGACATAGTTGCACAATGCAAAAGGCGCGGCCCATATCCGCGCGTGGCTGTAGGCGCGCGCGTGGTGCTGGAGGGTATCGCTGCCGCCGATCAGTCCTAGCGCGGTCGTGATCAGCGGCATCCGCACCGCCAGGACGCCGGCGCCGATGACAGCCGCCAGCAGCAGCGCGCGTACCACCGTCGCGCGCAGCGCCGCGCCGTCCCGGGCGCCGAACGYCTGCGCGACGAGGCCCGTGGTGCCCATGCGCAGGAAGCCGAAACCCCAGAACACAAAGCTGAAGAACAACCCGCCCGCGGCGACTCCGCCCAGGTAGGCCGGGTCCGGCAGGTGGCCGGCAACGGCGCTGTCGACCGCGCCGAGGATGGGCTGCGTCAGGTTGGCGAGGATGATGGGGAATGCCAGTGACAGGACGCGGCGGTGCCAGCCGGAAACGGGGAGGGGCGGGGCCACGCCCGACGGGCTGTTGGCGGGACAGGAAGAGGGGCTATCGGCGTCTGGCACGGTGCGGGGCGGAAGCTGGATGCTTGGGGCGACCGCCATTATGGTCTATCCACTGCTATCCACTGTGCCGGCCGGGAACGTGGCTATTGCGGCCCGGGCGTTTCGCGACGTGGTGTCGTTTCGCCGCAGCCGCGTGGAGAAGGTCGACCCCGCCGATGCGGCGGGCCGTTTGCCCTGTTACTGATAGCTCATCGTGAAAGTCGCGCGACCATTTGCAGTTCCGGCTTTCACCGCGGGTGCGGTCTGGATGTACCGGGCTGTCAGCGGTACAGTGAATGTACCATTACCAGCTGAACCAGCCTTCCACTGATTCTTATTACCTGCGGCGCTGGAATCCGGGCCATATTTGATCACCGTGGTCCCATTTAAAACCTGAATGCCAACACCGGATGCAGTGGAGTCCTTGGTAAGGGACAGGGTATCTGAAACGTTACTCGGATCGGTCTGATCGGTCAGCGTTGTATAGATATTTGTCTTTGTGCCGGTATCTCCGCCAGAGCACTGCAGCACGATATCAAAAGACTGGTTTGGTGACGTCTTTCCGACTCCGCTAAAGACGTTTACATTCACGTCTCGAAGACGGACCGCAATCGATGGCGTCGATACCTTGCATGTCGGGATAGTTGGCTGTATTACGACGCTGCCCCCCCAAGAGTAGGTGGCATAATCACCGTCATAGTACCAGTGCGCAAACATTCCTGACAATATCCCGCCGCCGGTAATTGAGCCTGTCTAACGGACAACGTATGGTTTACCATTCCTCCCGACTCGATTACGCAGACGCCTGGGAAATATTGCGTCCAACACATTTGCTGGCCGATTACCGGGTCACTCATCTTGAAACGATATGAAATACCGGGTATGCCAGTCTCGTAAAGATTGTTGCCCAGATAGGGTTTTGATCCTGTGATGCCAAATCTAGTGAGCCCTTTCGGACACCAGCGGGCGCCATTAATTGAGCTGGTACTACGAAACTGCGTCTGAATACCTCTACTCCACAGTACCGTCCCGACCGGGACCGTTGGATCGAAAGCGATTGTCGACGGCGGTGCCATAAGCGTCGTGTAAGGACACGCTAGTTGGGCTTGCGCTATTGAAGGTATTGCATTCAACACAATGGCTATGCTAAAAAATGCAAAAATCCGGATCAGCTTTTTCATCATTCCAGCAAATAGGTAGGGTGCATGCACCGTGCGGCAGAGGCTTCACCGCCGGGATCTCGGTCTTTGCCGCCGGTTAGCTGTGGAGGTGGCCGGGCACGATTTTGCGCGGCCCTTCGGGACAAGAGGCAGGCACGCGCTTGAAAGGCCGCTTGGCTGCGGCCTTGACGCGACGCGATGGTTTCGTAGCTGACAACCACGCCGCGCTCTAGCAGCATCGCTTCGATATCGCGCAGGCTCGACGGAAAGCGGAAATGCCAACGCACTGCGCAACGGATAACCGCCGCGGGGAAGGGGCGACCGTGACAGAGCGATTTGGCTTTCTTCATCGCACCATCCTACTGGACCGCCTCGGTAACGTGGCTGTGCCCCCTCCTTTTTTGGATATTGCCCCCCCTTAAAAGGACCTGTTTGGCGATACCCCGCCAATGGCGGGCCAGGCGGCGATGCGTGCGGTCGGAATGATCTCGAAAGCACGCGTGAACGTGGGAGCCGGATGCGCGGCCTCTCCGCTATTGCGTCATCAACACCTCAACGTGACAGCGCCGCCGCCGTGCGCTTCGGCGCGGCGCCCGGCATGCTGGCCGGCCTTGCGCCGTCGTTCTTCCTCCTTCCCGGAAAGTTGTACCAGCGGACCCGCTTGTACTATAATGCGAACAATTCTCATTTAAGCCAATCGATGTTTGGCCGCGCCAGACCCGTCATCATCAGGAATGCAGCATGGCTGCCGCCGAATCCGCTCTCCAGCAGCACGTCAACACCCTCTACAGCGAGCACAACCGCTGGCTCCAGGGATGGCTGCGCCGCAAGCTGGGCAACGCCTGCGATGCGGCCGACCTGGCGCAGGACGTATTTCTCCGCCTGCTCCACCGGCAGCCCGCCGATATCCGGGAGCCGCGCACCTACCTGAGCACGATCGCGCGCGGGCTGGTCATCGAGCACTGGCGGCGCCGGGAGCTGGAGCTGGCCTGGCTGGAGACGCTGGCGCAGTTGCCGCCGGCCCACGCGCCGTCGCCCGAGAGCCGGATGGTCTTCCTGGAAACCCTGATCGCCATCGACCGCGTCCTGGATGCGCTCAAGCCGCAGGTGCGCGCGGCATTCCTGTGGGCCCAGCTGGAAGGGCTGACGTGCCGGCAGATCGCGGAGCGCCTCGGGGTGTCGCTGGCGACCGCCGAACGCYAYGTCGCGGCGGCGCTGCGGCAKTGCTACGCCTTACGCTTCGGTGACTGATCCCGCCAGCCCGGCGGGGAAATCGCCCGCGCCCGACCCCCCGATTCCCGCTCGCATCGTCGACCAGGCCATCACCTGGACGATCCAGCTCGACTTCGGCGAGCCCACCGCCAGCACGCGCGAGGCGTTTGCGCAGTGGCTCGCCGCGGACCCGCTGCACGCGCTTGCCTGGCAACGGGTGCAGGCGCTGCGGGACGATTTCTCCGGCATGCCGCCGGCGCTTGCCCTGGATACGCTGCAAAACGCCGGCGCGCGGCGCGGYGCCAGCGGGCTGAGGCGCCGGCAGGCGCTGAAGGTGCTGGCGCTGGCCGGTATCTCGGTGGTGGCCGTGCAGGGCGTGCGCGAACTGGCGCCATGGCAGCGCCTGCTTGCCGATGCGAGCACCGCGACCGGCGAACAGCGCACCGTGCGGCTGGACGATGGCAGCACCATCGTGCTCAACACCGATACCGCCATCAGTACCGGGCTGGGCGGCGAGCGCCGCCTGATCACATTGCGGCGCGGCGAGATCCTGGTCACCACGGGACATGACGATCGCTTTGCCGCCGCCAGCGGGGCGGCGCGGCCGTTCTGGGTGCAAACGCCGTTCGGCAGCCTGCGCGCGCTGGGCACCCGCTTCGTGGTCCGCATCGGGGACGGGCGCGCCCGGGTCAGCGTGCAGGAGGGCGCCGTCGCCTTGTATCCGTCGACGGGGGGAACCGGGGACGTGGCCCAGGCGGGTACGAGCTGGTGGCTGGCCAGTGGCGGCAGTGCGCCGGCACCGGCGCAGACCTTCGAGGCGGACGGCTGGGCCAGTGGCGTCATCGCCGGCAAGGACATGCGCCTGGCCGACGTGCTGGCCGAGCTTGCGCGTTATCGCATGGGCCGCATCGTCTGCGATCCGCGCGTGGCGGACCTGCGCATCTCCGGGGCCTATCACCTGCGCGACACCGATCAGACGCTGCGTTTCCTGGCGCAGTCGCAGCCGGTTGCCGTCGTCTACCGCACGCGCTTCTGGGTCACGGTGGGGCCCGCCGCAGGCAGCTAAGCGCCATGCCAGCCATGCAAGAAAAAGAATTCAGGAAAATTTGAGGGGATTTTGATTCTCGACCGGCCTACTGCGTAGGAACTTCAAACACCACGCTGCCGGAGAAGAGAATCAGATGTCTGCAACACGCCATGCCACTGCCACTGCCACCGTCATTGCCACAGCGCGCCCACCCCGGCTCAAGCCGTTCGCGGTCGCGCTGCACCACGCCTTCGTCTGCCTTGCGTTGGGCGCGAGCATGGCGCCGCTCGCAGTGAGGGCGCAATCGCAGGCTGCGGCCCAGGACACCACGGCCACGCTGCCGGCGGTGACCGTCACCGCCGCCACCGAAGCGCCGGGCGAGCTGCCGCCGGCCTATGCGGGCGGCCAGGTGGCGCGCGGCGGCCGCCTCGGGCTGCTGGGCAACAAAGGCGTGATGGACACGCCGTTCGCCGTCACCAACTACACCGCCCAGCGGATCGAGGACCAGCAGGCCGTCACGCTGGCCGAGGTACTGAACAGCGATCCTTCCGTCCGCTTTACCGGCCAGGTCGGCGGCGTGACCGACTCCTTCTTTATCCGCGGCTTTCCGATCAACGAGGGCAACCTGTCCGAGATCGCGTTCGACGGCGWCTATGGCGTTTCGCCGAACTACCACCTGTTCACCGAGTACCTGGAGCGGGTCGAGGTGCTGAAGGGGCCAGCCGCCTTGCTGTACGGCATGTCGCCCAACAGCGGCGTGGGCGGCGTGGTCAACGTCGTGCCCAAGCGGGCGCTGGCGCAGGACCTGACGCGCTTTACCCTCGACTACGCCTCCGATGCGCAGGTGGGCGGCGCGGTCGACCTGAGCCGCCGCTTCGGCAGCGAGCGGGAGTGGGGCATCCGTTTCAACGGCCTGCACCGCCAGGGACCGACCGCGCTCGACAACCAGAAGTCGCGCGCCGAAGTGGCGGCGTTGTCCCTGGACTATCACGGCGATCGCCTGCGCGCGTCGCTCGACGTGATCGAGCAATACCAGTGGGTCGATGCGCCGACGCGTCCCTTCCTGGTCGCGGCCGGCTTGCAGGTGCCATCCGCGCCGGACGGCCGGCGCAATGTCAGCCAGCCCTGGGGCTGGTGGAAGTCCAACGATGTCTCGACGCTGCTGCACGCGGAATACGATGTCACCGACAATGTGACCGTATTCGCCGATGCCGGCGGTACCCGCTCCGATGTGGCGCGCCTGTCCGACCAGACGCCGACCATTCTGAATCCGGCTGGCGCCACCTCGTCGGCCGTGCAGAACTGGAAGTTCCAGGTCAACCGGTCGAGCTTCGATACCGGCGTCAGGAGCAGGTTCGAGACCGGCCCCGTCAGGCACGCACTGGCGCTGCAGGCGAACCTGTATATGGACCGTATCGCCAATGCCAATGTCTCCGGCATGCCCGTCACGTCGAACATCTACGCGCCGATCGACCGCCCGGCGCAGGACATCGCCTCGCCGCAGCGGGTGCCCAAGGTCTCCGACTCCACGCTGTCGGGCCTGTCGCTGGCCGACACCCTGAGCGTGCTCGACGACCGCGTGCAGTTGACCCTTGGCTTGCGCTACCAGCAGGTCAGGTCGAACAACTACGCCGCCACCGGCGCAAAGACGTCCGCATACGACGAGAGCGCCGTCACGCCGC
The DNA here is from genome assembly GCF_056397325.1 of Cupriavidus sp. 05N39. Classification (NCBI taxonomy): domain Bacteria; kingdom Pseudomonadati; phylum Pseudomonadota; class Betaproteobacteria; order Burkholderiales; family Burkholderiaceae; genus Cupriavidus; species Cupriavidus sp. 05N39. The sequence continues at coordinate 11,042 of NZ_JBFTNE010000071.1, read as the reverse complement.
TGGCCGGCATCGTCTACAAGCCCTGGCAAAACGTGTCGCTGTATGCGAACTACGTCGAGGGGCTGAGCAAGGGCGACATCGCACCGGCCACGGCGTCGAACGCGGGGCAGGTCTTCGCGCCGTACAAGACCAAGCAGCAGGAGGTCGGCGTCAAGTACGACTCGGGCAAGGTGATGGCGACGCTGGCGGCGTTCCGCATGACCAAGCCGAGCGGCCAGCTGTTCGGCACGGTCTACGCCATCGATAGCGAGCAACGCAACCAGGGGCTGGAGCTGACGCTGTCGGGCCAGGCCTACAAGGGCGTGCGCCTGCTCGGCGGCGTGACCCTGCTCGACGGGGAACTGACCAGGACCAACAGCGCGGCCACGCGCGGCAACCGTCCGGTGGGCGTGCCTGCCGTGATGGCTAACCTGGGCACGGAATGGGACCTGCCGTGGGTGCCCGGCCTGACCCTGACGGGGGCGGTCAACTACACCGGCAGCGAATACGTCAACCAGGCGAACACGCAGCAGGTGCCGTCGTGGACCACGGTCGACCTGGGCGCGCGCTACAAGACATCGCTGTACGGCAAATCCACCACCTTCCGCGCGGGTTTGTTCAATGCCTTCAACCGCAAGTACTGGTCGGGGGTGGCGTCGTACGGCACGATTTCGCTGGGCGCGCCGCGTACCTTCATGGCGTCCATGAGTGTGGACTTCTAAGCCGTTGCGCGTCCGATACCGCGCGCTTGCCGGCGCTCTCGCCTGTTTTGCACTGTGGGTGGCCATGCCGTCGTCCACCGCGCGCGCGCAGGCGCCGGGCGCTGGCCAGGCGCGGTCCTTCGCCATCGCGCCCGGCCCGCTCCATGCGGTGCTCAACCGCTTCGCCAGTGCCGCCGGCATCGATCTTTCCTACGATGCCGCGCTGCTCGGCGCAGCCCGGAGCCCGGGATTGCAAGGCAGCCATACGGTGCCCGAGGGGCTGAAGACGCTGCTGGCGGGCACCGGGCTGGATGCGGTGGCGTTGCCGGGCGGCGGCTTCGCCGTGCGCAAGGCGCGGGAGGGCGCTCGCACCGAGGCCGTGCCGGTGCTGCCCGCCGTGACCATCACCAGTACGTCCCCAGCCGCGGGCGAATTGCCGCAGCCCTTCGCGGACGGGCAGCTCGCGCGCGGCGTCCGGCTGGGGATGCTCGGCAACACGGACATCATGGACGCGCCGTTCAGCGTCACCAGCTACACCGCCAGGGCGATCGAAGACCAGCAGGCGCGCACGGTAGGGGATGTGCTGGCCAACGATGCGTCGGTGCGCTTTGTCAGCCAGCCCGGCGGCATCCTGGATGCCTTCACGATCCGCGGCTTTCCCGTGGGCAACGGCAACTTCGGGGAAATCGCCTTCGACGGCCTGTATGGCGTCGCCTCCAACTACCGGGTGTCGACCGGCTATGTCGAGCGCGTCGAACTGATCAAGGGCCCGACCGCCATGCTGATCGGCATGGCGCCGAGCGGGAGCGTCGGCGGGGGCATCAACATCGTCCCCAAGCGGGCCACCGCGGAGGACCTGACGCAGGTCACGGCCGACTACGCCGCGGCGTCGCAGCTTGGCGGCAACGTTGACCTGAGCCGGCGGCTTGGCGCCGGGCGCCAGTTCGGCATYCGCCTTAACGGGAGCTATCGGGCGGGTGATACCAGCCTGGACAACCAGTCGCGCAATGCCGGGGCCGGCGCGCTGGCGCTGGATTACCAGGGCGAGCGCTTGCGCGCGACACTGGATTTCATCGGCCAGCGGGAGAGGATCAACGCGCCGTCGCGGCTCCTGCACATTGTCCCCGGCATCGCCGTACCCGGCGCACCGGATGGCCGGCGCAATATCACGCAGCCCTGGGAGCACTCCAGCATCCGCGACCAGTCGCTGCTGTTGCGGGCGGAGTACGACATCAGCGACAAGCTGGCCTGGTTCGTGGACGGTGGCGGTGGCCGCACCCGGGTTGCCAGGCTCTTTGCCATCACGCCCACCATTGTCAACGAGGCCGGCGATGTTGCCGTGTCGGACACGAACTACAAGTTCAACGTTGCCCGGGCCACGGCGGATACCGGCCTGCGGGCCCGCTTCGATACCGGGCCGGTCAGCCATCGCCTGAGCCTGGTCGTCAGCGGCTATCGGGACCAGCTTGAGCGAGGCTTCAATCATGCGTCCACGAGCGCGCTGACCAACCTTTACCATCCGCTATCCCTGCCCGCGCAGTACATCCTGGAGCCCGCCAGCGTACCGAAGGTGTCCGAGACGCGGCTGAACGGCGTGGCCGTGGCCGATACGCTGTCGCTGCTGGACAAGCGGTTGCAGGCGACGCTGGGCGTGCGTTACCAGCTGGTCAGGTCGGAGAATTTCGGCACGGCCGGCGCCGTCACGTCGCGCTATGACGAGGGGGCAGTGACACCGATGCTCGGCCTGGTGGTGAAGCCCTGGCAGCACGTCTCCCTGTACGCCAACCGCATCGAAGGACTGAGCAAGGGCGACACGGCGCCCTCCAGCGCCAGCAATGCGGGCGAGGTATTCGCGCCCTACAAGTCGACCCAGTATGAAGCCGGCGTCAAGCTGGAGCGGGGAGGCATGATCGCGACTGTCAGCGCGTTCCAGATCACCAAACCGGGTGGCCAGATGTCCGGCACGCTGTTCACCGCCAGCGGCGAGCAGCGCAACCGTGGGCTGGAATTCGGCCTGTACGGCGAGGCGGCGGCAGGGGTGCGGCTGCTCGTCAGCGCCGCCGTGCTCGACGCCAGGCTCACCCGGACCGGCAGCGCCGATACGGAGGGCAAGACCGCCGCCGGCGCGCCCCGGCTGCAAGCCAATCTTGGCGCCGAATGGGATGCCGCGTTCGCGCCGGGCCTGACGCTGAGCGGCAGCCTGGTCTACACCGGGCGCCAGTATGTGGACCAGGCCAATACGCAGCGCATTCCGCAGTGGACCCGCGTGGATCTCGGCGCGCGCTACCAGACCACGCTGGCTCGCCGGCAGACCACCTTGCGGCTTAATGTCCGCAACGTCTTCGACCAGCGCTACTGGGCCGCGGTCGATGCATTCGGCGGCGTGGCGATTGGCGAGCCGCGAACGCTGCTGTTGTCGGCGACGATGCGTTTCTGAGGCACGGCGCCGCCGGTTCCCGGAATCAGGCGGGGGACCCCATCGCGGATTGCAGATAGTTTTGCAGGCCGACCTTTGCCACCAGCTCGATTTGCGTCTGGAGCCAGTCAATGTGCTCTTCGGTGTCATCCAGAATCCCGACGACTATCTCGCGCGACACGTAATCGCCCACGGATTCGAAGTACTTGATGGCTTCCTTGCAGCTGGCTTGGGAAACAAGTTCCAGTTTCAGGTCGCAACCCAGCATTTCCTCGGTGTTCTCTCCCAGCAGCAGTTTGTCGAGATCCTGCAGGTTCGGCAGCCCGTCGAGCATCAGGATGCGTTCGATGAGCTTGTCGGCATGCTTCATCTCTTCGATCGACTCGGCGTACTCGTGCTTGCCCAGTGCGCTCAAGCCCCAGTGCCCGTACATGCGGGCGTGCAGGAAATACTGGTTAATCGCTGTCAATTCATGCTTGAGCTGGCCATTGAGAAGCTGAAGAACCTTCTTGTCGGTTTTCATGGTATTGATTCCCAATTACATTATTTATAAAACCAGTCATTGGATAAAAAATAATAATTTTATTGTTTGAAAAGGCAAGGAGTGAATTATGTATTTTTGTCTGCATTGTAATTGCTAATTGTTTTGATTTTCATTTGGCGGATGAGGGGGGGGAGCTTCGGGTGGCGTGTGCTGCATTTTCGGGCCCGGCTGGCGAGAGGCCGCGAGGGCAGGGTTTGTCTTTTGATAAGGATAGATGCCTTGCCAGCGGCTTGTTCGGGGCCGTAGTCGGATTGCTGCCAGTGACCGGCTTGCGGGGCAAGGCAGGCGCGCTGCATGGCCAGTAGCGGCTCGTGCGGTCTGGCCGTGCATGCCCGAGCTACTGGACGGTGATTGTCTCCTTCATATTCGGGTGTATGCCGCAGAAGATCTTGTAGACCCCCGGTTTGTCGAACCTGAACTTGAAGGTGTCGTTTTGATCGAGCGCCCCGGAGCGGAACAGGCCGGCGTCGTCGACAATCGTGTGCGGTTCGCCATCGAGATTTTTCCAGGTCACGGTCGAGYCGGCTTTGATCGTGAGCGACATCGGCGAGAACATGAAATTCTTCACAACGATGACATGGGTCTCCTGCGCTTGCGCGACGGAGAAGCCGGGAACCGATGCCGCCATGAGCATCCCGGCCCCGAGGGGGACGACGAGGGCGCGTCGAAGTAGAGTCGTTAGCATGATTTGGGTCCTGGTGGGTGAACAGTGCCTGGCAAGTCAGGCGAGCGTCGTGTCGGCAAGCGTCGCCTGGAACGGGTGGCGCATGATCTTGATGCTGGTCACGCCGAGCATCCTGGGAAGCTGATCGCCCGGGACTGTCAGCGGCATGGGTCCGGGGCCATTGCCGGCCGTCGGTTGCGGGTAGGCTGTCGAGCGCGCCGTGTGGAAGGTGATATTGCCTTCCACCTTTGAGACGATCTGGTGGATATGGCCGTTCAGGACAGTGACCGAACCGAAACGCTTCAGATAGCCCATCGCCTCGCCGGCATCGCCGGTGCCCCACCCCCACGGTTGATAGATCGTCCACATCGGCATGTGCGCGAAGACGACGATCGGCGTGCTGGACGAACGGCCCTTCAGGTCGGCTTGCAGCCAGGCGAGCTGGTCGTCGCCCAGTCCCCCCAAACCGTTCGGCTTGAAATGCATCACGTTGACCAGGCCGATAAAGTGGACGCCACTGTGGTCGAAGCTGTAGTAGCCCCTGTTGCCGGAGGCATGGCCGAAACGCTTGAAGTACTCTGTTCCGGGCCCATCGGTGACATCATGCTCGCCGGGCACGGTATGCAATTCGGTGATATTCAGCCCCGACATCAATTGGGCCGCGTGGTCGAATTCCTCGGCCTTGGAAAGATGCGTAATGTCGCCCGTGTGAATCGTCAGCGCAGGCTTGACCGGCATGGCATTGACGAAGTCAATCGTCTGCCTGAGCGTACCAGCGACGTCGGGATTGGCTTCCTTGTTGAAGCCGATATGCGTGTCGCTGATCTGCAGGAAAAGAGGGATGCCCGCGGCAGCCGGCTGACCCTTCCCCGAGGCGGAAAGGGCCAGTTCCACCGGCGCGAGAACGCCGCCGGCCAGGACAAAGACGGTGCCCGCGCCACCGAAAGCGAGACACTTCAACGCGCCGCGGCGCGACGGATTGGATGGATGATCTGACGACATATTGCCCTCACGAGACAGGTTCGAGAGGCAGACCGCCGGACCATCCGACGGCCCCCCCCCGATTGGGTTCATGAGGAAGACCGCCGGGCCATCCGTTTTATTCCGCCGTTTTGTTCCACCGTGAGCACCGCGCCGCGCAGGCTAGGAAGCCGGATGCGCGCGCAGGTCCGTGATGAAGTCGTTCAGTTCCGCTTCGCCGGCATCGGTGATCGCCCAGTAATTCATGCCCGCGGCACTCCAGTGGGCGAGGTGATAGCCCTGCTGCGCATAGATGCGAGGCGTGGCGCCCGCGTCGTTGCCCGGCCACACATAGAGATTGATCGGGTGCAGCTTGTAGTGATAGACCATCACGGCGACCGCCCGCCCGTTCAGGTAATCCAGCCGCCCGCCGACCAGCGGATACCCCTGCTGCACAAGATCGACCACAGGTGGCGCAAAGTCCAGCTTGCCGTCAAACCACGGCTTGACCGTATGCCGGTCGGTTGAAATCACATCGGAGAGGTGATTGACCTGCAACGAGCGAATATGGTTATCCACGAGTTCCTGGGTCAGGCGCGTCTCGCTCGATGGCACCGAGAGGTACAGCCCCACGCTCCAGGTCAACGCGACCACACTCATCAGCATCGCGCCAGCCGGCGCCCAGGCCAGCGACCCGCCGCCGCTCCACCGGCCGAATCGCTCACCCAGCCGCTGCCAGAGCGTGCGGCGCGCCGGCAGCGCAGCCTTGATGCGTTTCACCAGTTCCCGCGGCGCCTCTACACGCAAATCCGCCTGCCGCAGCTGCGCACTCACCTGGCGGTGTTGTGCATAGACCTGCTGGCACTGTTCGCAGTCAGCAAGATGGCGCTCGAATTCGAGCGCTTCGGACAGGCTCAACTCCTGGTCGAGATAGCCCGGCAGTAATTCAAATGCCTGTTTGTGATCCATCACGCCTCCTGATCCGTCGGGGCGAGCAGCGCCGCGAGTTGCTGGCGGCCTCGGCCCAGGCGAGACATCACCGTGCCTATCGGGATGCCCACGATGGTGGCGATTTCCTTGTACGACAAGTCTTCCAGTTCCCGCAACACGACAACTTCCCGGTATTCCAGCCGTAAGCCCTGCAACGCCTTATGCACCCGCTTCTGGCTCTGGCTGCGTATGAGCATCGCTTCGGGACTGACGTCATGGTCAGCGGCACTCATCTCAAGGCTGTGCATGTCTTCCTCGAACATCATGGTTTCCGCTGCATGCCCCCGGTTCTGCTGATGCCAGGTGTAGAAGGTGTTGCGCACAATGCTCAATAGCCATGCACGGGCATCCTCGCCGCGGAATCCGCCAAAAAACCGGAACGCGCGCAGGTACGCCTCCTGCACCACGTCCTGGGCATCCTGGTCGTTATGCGTCAGCCATCGCGCGACATTGAAAGCCGAGTTCATATGAGGCAATACAAGCGTCTCGAAGCGCTGCGCGGTGTCTGGATCGGCCATTGTGAAGTTTCTGCTGTAACCGCAATCCGTGACCGGCAGTGAGTTAACAACAGGACCGCCGGCATGCCATTTTTATTCCCGGAACCGCCGCCTGAATCGGATCCCGTGTTGATTCGGCATAGGAAGTGCCGGTCGTGTGATCGGTACGCCTCCTATGTCCGTCTTCTTCCCGGGCAGCCAGTTCCGCACCACCGACGATCCGCGCGCGCGTCGCAAGCGGATGACTGCGTGCAGAAGCGGGAATATCCGGCGACGGAACGGCGTCTACTCATTGTTGTGTATCAAAGGGAAGGAAAGTGCAACCTATCCGCCATGCGATAGCGACCCGGCTCGCCGCCTCTCTCTATGGCTTCGAACCGAACGATGAACGTATCGTGATCCTGCTGATCGCCAGCGGCACGCAAGGCTTGCAGGTTGCATTGCTCGCCCCGGGCGTAATGATGCCAACGGCATTCCAAAACTTGAACTGGTCTCGATTCATGATCCCATCCGATCAGGATTGGTAYGAAACAAAAAGTCGTTCAATTTCCCTGCCAGCCGTATCCTCTTTCGAGAAGCCGTGTGCGACCTGCGCCCGCAATCAAGGGGTGGGCCTCGTCTGCGCGGTCTGGTTTTCACCGGTCTGTGCTGCCTGGTTTCCACTCATCAGCGCACTCCTCTGCGCTTGATGTTTGGCTTCCAGTCTTTGTTCCGCCGCTTGAATGTCGGCGGGGTAGTTACTATCCCCGCCTTGGGAAGGGTTGTAACCGACCGACTCCAATTCCTCGAGTTCATGCCGCACTTCCGCACGAGTGACTTGATGCGTGCCGGGTTCGGGCGACGTTTGCGCGTATACACAAGCTGAGGTTGCCATCAACGCAGCGCTCACGATGAGCGAACCGCGCATGGGCAGGAAAAAAAGCCGATTCAGCGAATTCGATTTCATGTCAATACTCCTTGGTTGTTCGAGCGAGGGATGCCGCAGTCGATTCGACTGCGCAGCATGACGCTCTGCATGGGTTAACCGCGGAGCCAGTCTCCTTATTCCCCAATTTCTTTCGCGGAAAAAACGCATCCGTGGCATCAGCGATAAGAGGACACAGGAGCACGAACCGGGGCACGGGAATTTCCCTTGGCCGGCAGCCGCGTCAACAACTGGAGCGGGAATAAAACGGGTGGCTGCGCGGTTCTACAAATGCACGGCGAACGAGTTCTCGGGATGGATCAATATCCCGGAAACCGGAAGCGAGTTGCGTGCCCGGGCGTAGCCTTCACGGCGATGCGCTTTGGAAGCTATCCCTACTGTAATTGGAGATCGTCATGAAAATCCTGATTTCGGCCGCTGTCGCGGCATTGGCTTCGTTCGCAGCGCTGGCCCAGTCACCCAGCATCCCCGCAACCTCTGACAGCAACACCCATATCGCCGGGCCGCGCGATCCCTACACGGATGGCGCGAAAGCAGGCAGGTACGACGTCTATTCCGACGGCGCAAGAATCACGGATCGGCGCGATCCGTTCACCGACGGCGCGCACGGCTAAGACGCTGCCAGAACCGCAGGCGGCATGAATGAAAAGAGAAAGGGCGGGGCTGCGGCCCGCCCTTGTCGCGCCAGAGCCCGGAAATTGCCAAGGCCCTCAGGCGCCTGCACTACCCATTGGAAGTGATGCTAACCTAGCGTGCGCTCGGCAGTGTCAGCGCTTGGTGGCAAGCGCCGCCGCATCGGGATGCGTGGAGGTAGAGCATGTCACACTTTCCCTATCTTCAAAGGTTGCGGCCGGCGGGTGTGCGGTCGGTCCGCCTGACCACCGGACTGGTGCTGTTTACCTACGTGGGTACGCATCTCCTGAATCACTCGCTGGGGAATATCTCGCTCGCCTGGCTGGAGCGTGGCCTGCTTGTGCAGAAGTTCATCTGGCAGGGATGGCTTGGAACGGCAGTGCTGTACAGCGCGCTGGTGACGCATTTCTTCCTGGGTTTGTGGGCGCTGTACGAACGGCGCTCGTTGCATTGGACGCCGGGCGAGGTGGCGCAGCTCGTCCTCGGCTTGTGCATACCGCCGCTGCTGGCCAACCATGTCGCGAATACGCGGATCGCCTTTGCCGCGTTTGACCTGAACAAGGGTTATGCGCAGTTGCTGTACTCGTTCTGGATCGCTTCACCGTTCTTCGGCCGTGTGCAGCTGATGCTCCTGGTGGTTGCCTGGCTGCATGGGTGTTACGGCCTCTGGTTCTGGTTGCGCTTGAAACCATGGTTTGGTGCGTGGCGAAGCGTGCTGCTGAGCGTTGCCGTGCTGCTTCCGGTGCTTGCGCTGCTAGGCTTCTTGCAAGGCGGACGGGAAGTGATCGCGCTCGCGCAGGATCCCGTCTGGCGCGCCGCGGCGACCCGCCCGGCGATCATCGGAACGGATTTGCAAAATCTCTGGCTCGCCGAGCTGCGCAACGATTTCTTGCTCTTCGATGGGGGTGCGCTGCTGCTGGTGCTCTCAGYGCGGCTGGTGCGCATGGTGCGGGAGCGCAAGGTCGGGCGGCTCTGCATCATGTATCCGGACGGGCGAAAGGTATTCGCGCCGCTTGGATTCTCGGTGCTGGAGGCGAGCCGCATGGCCGGCGTTCCCCATGCCAGCACCTGCGGTGGCCGCGCCCGATGTACGTTGTGCCGGGTGCGCGTGCTCAGCGCTGTGCCGCTGCCCGCGCCGGCCGAGGCGGAGCGGCGTGTTCTGGAGCGGCTGGGAGCGGATTCGCAGACAGTGCGCCTCGCCTGCCAGTTGCGGCCGACCCATGCGCTCTCCGTGTGGCCACTGGTGCCTCCGGCCGCCTCCACGGCCTTCCTGCAGCGGCGCCAGCGGGACGTCATGCCGCAAGAGCGATTCGCGGCGTTCATGTTCGTGGATATGCGGGATTCCACAAAGCTTGCGGCGGCACAACTGCCGTTCGACAGCATCTTCATGGTCAGCCGCTTCCTGAGTGCGGTCTGCGCCGCGGTGGTCCAGGCGGGCGGTCTGCCAAACCAGTTCCTGGGAGACGCGGTGCTCGCGATCTTTGGCTTGCACAGCGAGCCGGCCGTGGCCTGTCGTCAGGCGCTCAGCGCGGTGCCGCTGGTCGCAGCCAATATTGACGAACTCAACGCCGCTCTCAAGCAGGAGTTGCAGACGCCAATCCGCTTTGGCATTGGATTGCATTGCGGCCGGGCCGTCATGGGCGAGATTGGTTTCCGCGAGCATGTCACGTTCACGGCGATTGGCGACCCGTTAAACGTGGCCTCGAGACTTGAACAGTTGACAAAAGAGATCGCTTGCGAGGCGATCGTCTCGGAACAGGTCTTCCAGCACGCCGGCGTTTCGGCCGCAGGCTTGCCGCAGCTTGCCGCACGCCTGCGAGGCCGCGATGAGCCGGTGCCCGTCCGCGTGCTGTCCAAGGCGGCGGAGATGCCCCGGGCCTGACAATGCCTTCCACGCCACGCCCGCTGCGGCGGTGCTGGAACTAGCTCAGCGACGAATCGACCCACACTAAAGCCGGATGAACCCGTAGCGTGGCTGGCGCCGGCCCGAGGGCGATGCAAGGCCGGTCATCGCATCACGCCCGATGACCGGCCGGCTTCCCACTTACTGCACGTTACCTGCCACGGCGATGGTCTGGCCGGTGATGTAGTTCGAGTCCGGCGAGCAGAACAGGTACACGCCGCCAGCGGCTTCCTCCGGGGTGCCCCCACGGCCGAGCGGGTTGCGCTGGGCGTGCGCCTTCAGCAGTTCCGGATTCAGGCCGACGCGGATGTCGCGGCCCTCGATATTCACAGTCGCGCCGGCCTTGGCGTCGGCCGACGTCATGCGGGTGTGGATCAGGCCGAATGCCACGGCGTTCACATTGACATTGAAACGGCCCCATTCGCGGGCGAGCGCGCGGGTCATGCCGATCACGCCGGACTTGGCGCCGGAGTAGTTCAGCTGGCCGGCATTGCCGTTCAGGGCCGAGGTCGACGAGATGTTGACGATCTTGCGGTACACCTCGCGGCCGGCTTCCTTGTCGGCGGCGTGCAGTGCCTTGATGTGCGGATAGGCGGCGCGGATGATGCGGAAGGGCGCGGTCATGTGGCAGTCCAGGATGGCGTACCACTGCTCGTCGCTCATTTTCTGCACCACGTCGTCCCAGGTGAAGCCGGCGTTGTTGACGAGGATGTCGATGCTCTTGAAGTGGCTCATCGCCGTGTTGATGAAGCGATCGGCGAAGTCCGGCGCGGACACGTTGCCCACGCAGGCCACGGCCTCGACGCCCATCGCCTTCAGTTCTTCCACGG
>NZ_JBFTNE010000070.1:0-51360 GCF_056397325.1 Cupriavidus sp. 05N39 | reverse complement strand
CTCGCTGCTGTTCGACCTCAACGATTTCGACGAAACCAGCCTCGGGCCCTGGGAATGGGACCTGAAGCGGCTTACCGCCAGCTTCGTGGTGGCGGGCCGGCATCTGCGCCACAAGCGGGGCGTGATCGACGACCTGGTCTACCGCATCGTGCGCAGCTATCAGGAGCGCATGGCCAACTATGCCGGGATGGGCATTCTCGACACCTGGTATGACGCCATCACCTTCGAGCGGCTGATGGCCGAGACGCCTTCGCCGCAGATCCACAAAGCCCTGGAGCGCGGCATGGCGCGCGCGACCAAGCGCGCCAGCCAGGCGCTGCTGCCGAAGTTGTCGGAGCGGGTTGGCGAGCGCTGGGTTATCCGCGACGCACCGCCAGGGATCTTCCACATACGAGGCGAGAACACGCTGTTCTCCCCCGAGGACGACTGGATGAAGATCACCGACACCGACAAGGCTTTCGACAGGGCGTTCAAGGAATACCTGGGTACCATGGCGCCAGACAGGCGCCAGTTGCTCAGCCATTTCACGCGCCACGATGCCGCCTTCAAGGTGGTGGGGGTGGGCAGCGTCGGCACGCGCTGCCTGATCATCCTGATGATCGACAATCACGGCAAGCCGCTCTTCCTGCAAAGCAAGCAGGCCACGCAGTCGGTAGTGGCGCGCTATTTCAAGTCGCCGCCGGTGACGCATGAAGGCCGCCGTGTGGTGGAGGGCCAGCGGCTGATGCAGGCGGCCAGCGACGTGTTCCTTGGCTGGAACAACGGGCCGTCCGGCCGGCATTTCTATATGCGGCAACTGCGCGACATGAAGCTGTCGCCCGAGATCGAACTGATGGATATCGAACTGTTCAGCGAGTTCGCGGCGGTGTGCGGCTGGGTGCTGGCGCGAGCCCATGCCAAGGCCAGCGGGATGGCGCTGGAGATCAGCGGCTACCTTGGCAATAGCGATGCGATGGCCGATGCGCTGTTGGCGTATTCGAACGCGTATGCGGATCAGGTCGAGCGCGACTATGACGTGTTTGTCGCCGCTTGCCGCTCTGGCCGCCTGGAGGCGCGTACGGATGCAGACATGGCGGCGGATTTCCGCATCTAAGGCGCCAGAGGTCGCACAGAGTAGCCGGATTTCCTCCTGTGCGGCATGCCGGTCCCGGTCCCGCCAGATTTAGCAAAATTTGGTAGCCGTCCGGACCAGAAGCGCGGACGGCTGGGGCATTCCGCAGCGCAGCAAGGCAAAGTACCGCCTCGTTTGCGCGAAGCGTGGCGAATTCGCCGCATGTAGCGTCAATCGACCCCCGTTTCCCCTCCAGAAGAATTCAATACACACGCCGATAGATTTCAGATGGGGAAAATGTTGATATTGGAAACGATAGAACTAAAGTTCGTCACTGAGGACTAGCGCGCCAGCACGGCCGCCGAGACTGGAAACCAAATTTTCCAAAATATCGGACTCAGGTAGGTGGGGCACTGGCCTGATGCCAGGGCAGGCGCCAGTTTCATCACGATGCTCCGGAGCCATCCATGCGCCAAGCCCTTGATTCGCGCCAATCGAATGCGATCACATCGGCGGACAGGGTGCCCGGCGCAGATGGGACGGGCGGGCAGGAAAGCGTGGGCGCGGCAAGGGATCCGCGAAGCTGCATGCCTGCCCGCAGGGTGAACACGCGCGTGCTGCAGACATTCATCGCCCTGCTGAATGCCGGCTCGATTGCCTTCGTGGCGGACAGGCAGCGGGTATCCCGCGCTACCGTGCTCTACCAGTTGCACTCGCTGGAAGAGCGGGTCGGCACCTTGTTTCATGTCCAGTCCGACGGGGCGCTCTGTCCAACGCCGCTGGCTGTCGATATGGCGCCCAAGGTGCGCGGCATGCTGGATATCTGGGCGAGCCTCGTTGGCGGCCGCGCGGGTGAGCCGGCTGTGCAGGCGTCCGGCAGCTTGCGTATCGGTGTCTCGGGCGTGGCGGAACTGGTGGCGCCGCACGTCCTTGGCCATGTCCGCAGGATGCATCCGCTGATGGATGCCATGCTGGTGCCCATGGCGACGGACGCCGCGCTGATGCAGGCACTGCGCCGCGCGGACATCCATCTCGGGCTTTCCCTTGGCGCGGACGACGCATTCCAGGTGGTCACGGACTGCGTGGAAATGCGCTGCCGGATGGTGCCCGTATGCTCCCGCCTGCGCCACGCCGAATTCATGGCGGCCAGGGTTGATGCCTGGCCGTGGTTGCTGGAAGACAGCATGCCGGGCCTTTCCGCGGATCTCGGCGTCTGGTTCCGCGCGGTGCTGGCCGGCGGCGAGCCACGCGTTCGCGCGCAGTCTGCCGGCGTCCTGATGGACTTGCTGACCGCCGGGCTTGGCGTGACCTTGCTGCCCGAGGTGGGCTTGCCGGGATACCTGGCCGAAAGACATCTCGCGGTGCTGGAGCCGGCGGTGCCATTCATGCCACCCCCGTCAGTCCACTTGTGCGTGGTGGCCCCGGCCGCGGCCCGTCGCGCTGCCCAGCCGAGAGCGCTGGCGCGGGATCTCTATCGCGTGCTGGTTGCCGATGTCGAGTCCGGGCAAGGCAGGCAGCGTGACGAACCTCACCCGGTCAGGTGATTGCGCCATGCGCCTGATTGCTCATGATCTGCGGCTGGGGCGGACCTCGCGACCCGCCTTTTCACACTTAGCCCTCGACCACCCCGGCCGAGGGTTTTTTTCTCTGGCGGGAAAAACACCAATTCTGGCGAAACCGCTTTTCGGGCAAAATCTGTAACCTTTGCCGGAGCGGTGCGATGCGCGCAACCAGCGGCCGGCCAACACAAGATTGCCGATCACCCGACTACAAGGGAAAACCTAAATGCACCCCAGGAAGACGAAGCCTCTCGCCATTGTGTTGCCACTGCTGCTCGCTGCGGTGTCGGCGCATGCCACGGAGGGCGCGTTGGGCCGACCCATTTCCGGCACCAGCGTGGTGCCGAATGGCGGCATCGTATCGCCGGAGCCGATCCTGGCTGTCAACCTGGCCGAGATGTACCTGAATGGCTCTGTCGACGGCGGACGCCAGGTGCCGATCGGGGGGCAGGCCTCGCTCGGCATCAGCGGCGAGGTAGCCTTTACGCTGGCCACCATCATGAAGGTCTGGGACACCAGGACCGGCGCRTGGAATTTTGCCTCCAGCTTCACGCTGCCCTATCTGTGGAACAAGGTGGGTGCCAACGTGACGCTCGGGCGTTTCAACGGTAGCAGCCAGGACACCGCGTCCGGCCTGTTCGATATCTACTTCACACCGGTTATCGCCGGCTATCACTTCTCCCAGACCGAGCACGTGGCGCTGAGCCTGAACATCTGGGCGCCCACGGGCAGCTACGATGCCAACGCGCTGGCCAACACGGGCCTGAACAACTGGACCTTTGTGCCGCAGGTGGCGTACACCAAGATCCTGCCCGAGCAGGGGTGGCAGTTCGATGTGGTTTCCGGCCTGCAGTTCTACACGCGCAACAACGCCACCAACTACCAGAATGCGCCGCTCTTCACGCTTGACGTCATGGCGCGCAAGCTGTTCACCAAATCCTTCAGCGCGGGGCTGATCGTCGGCACCACGCAGCAGCTCGGTAACGACAGCGGACCCACCGCGGATCGCCTCAATGGCTTCCGCGGGCACGACTGGGCGATCGGGCCGGTCATCAACTACGACACCAGGATCGCTGCCAAGAGCACGCTTTCGCTCGGCCTGCGCTGGGTGCCGACGGTGGCGAGCCAGAATCGCATGGAAAGTACCAGAACCTTCATGGGCACGGCGACGCTCGTGTTCTAGCGGGCTGTGCGCAGAGCCGTTCCGAGGTCGGAAGCGGCTGGCGGAATGCGCCGACAAGACTGTGCCGGGACCGCCGCCGGTAACACGCCGGCTTGCCCGCTGGCGTTATTCCTCCACGATCTGCTCGAAGCGCAGGGCCAGGAAATCGATCAGGGCGCGCACCGCGGGCAGCAGCCCCCGGCGCGAGGGATACACGGCATGGATGACGCCGCCCCTTGGCCGCCATTGCGGCACCAGCATGACAAGCCGGCCTTGCTTCAGCTCGTCCTCCACCACCATGCTCGGCAATGCCACCGCGCCGACCCCCGCCAGCGCGGCGAGGCGCAGGGCCAGCATATCGTCGGTGACCAGGCGCGGGCTGTGCCGGATTTCCATGCCGGCGCCATCGGGGCCCTCCAGTTGCCAGCTATGCGCGGGTTGCGGCGGGCCCCAGTCGAGCGTCGGCAGCGCGGCCACGTCGGCCGGCACGGCGGGCAGGCCGCGCTCGGCCAGCAACGTGGGGCTCGCGACCAGGCACCAGGCGCGCCTGCCCAGCGTGCGCATCACCAGATCGCTGTCGCGCAAGGGCGGCACGCGGACCCGGATCGCCACGTCGATGCGCTCGGCGATCACGTCCACGCGGCGGTTGGTGGCCTCCAGATGCACGATCACTTTTGGGTAAGCCGCCATGAACTCCGCCACCATGGCGCCGATCCGCGCGTGCAGCAGCGCCACCGGGCAAGCCAGGCGGACGATGCCCTGGGGCTCGGAACGCGTCAGGTCGATGGCCTGCTGCGCGGCGTCCGCCTCGACCAGCATGGCCTTGCAGTGGCCGTAATAGCTTTGCCCGATCTCTGTGACGGAGAAATGCCGGGTCGAGCGCTGGATCAGGCGCGTGCCCAGGCGCTCTTCGAGTACGCCGATACGGCGGCTCAGCTTTGACTTGGGAATGCCGAGGGCACGGCTTGCCGGCGCGAAGCCCTGGTGATCCACCACCTGGGCGAAGTAGAAGAGGTCGTTGAGGTCGGGGTGCATCGGGGGCATCGTCCTATCAATAGGACACTGAGGATAGCGCACGCCGACTACCGACGGGCCTGGGGACCGCCTAAGCTTTTCTTCAACAGAGGCGCAGTCAGCCCCCATCGTCCAGGAAGCTTCATGAAGCAGATCATCGGCACCTATAGCAGCCCGCATGCCCACTGGGTGGGCGACGGCTTTCCAGTCCGCACGCTGTTCTCCCAGCAGAGCCTTGGCAGCCACATGAGCCCGTTCCTGATGCTGGACCATGCCGGCCCGGCCGAATTCACGCCCGCCACCCGCAAGCGCGGCGTGGGCGAGCATCCGCACCGCGGTTTCGAGACCGTGACCATCGTCTATCAGGGCGAGCTGGAACACCGCGACTCCACCGGGCAGGGCGGACGCATCGGCCCGGGCGACGTGCAATGGATGACGGCGGCGTCCGGCATCCTGCATGAAGAGTTCCACTCGGGAGCTTTCACCCGCACCGGCGGCACCCTGGAAATGGTGCAACTGTGGGTGAACCTGCGCGCCCGCGACAAGATGGCGGCGCCGGGCTACCAGACCATCCTGTCGGCGGACATTCCTTCGCTGCCCTTGCCGGGCGGCGCTGGCCGGATGCGCGTGATTGCCGGCGAACATCAGGGCGCGCGCGGACTCGCTCACACCTTCACGCCGATGGATGTCTGGGATCTGCAGTTGCGCGAGGGCGCGGATGTCGACTTGCAGGCGCCCGAGGGCCGCACCGTGGCGCTGGTTGCGCTGCGCGGCAGTGTGCGGGTCAACGGCAGCCAGGTCGCGCAGGCCGGGCAGATGGTGCTGCTTGGCCGCGCGGGCACCGCCTTTGCGCTGGAGGCTACCAGCGCCGCCGTGGTGCTGGTGCTCCATGGCGACCCCATCGACGAACCGGTGGCCAGCTATGGGCCGTTCGTGATGAACACGCAGGAAGAAATCGCGCAGGCGCTGCAGGACCTGCGCAGCGGCCGCTTCGGGCGTATCGAGGCAGTGCAGGAGAGGCGCGTGCAGTAAGCGCGCATCAGGATGGGGCGGCCCTCAGGGGCCGCGGCAGGCCAGGCAGTTTGCATCCGATCGCGAAACGCTGGATTCCCGGCGCGGCTGAACGTCAATCGATGAGCCTTCATCGCGATTGACCGTTGTTAATCGTTAATCCTCAAAAAGGAGATTCGCATGACTACCCCGTACAAGCGCCTGGACAAGAGCCAGGCCGCCGTCCTCCTGGTCGATCACCAGGCTGGCCTGCTATCCCTGGTCCGCGATATCGAGCCCGACAAATTCAAGAACAACGTGCTTGCGCTGGCGGACCTGGCCAAGTATTTCAACCTGCCTACCATCCTGACCACCAGCTTCGAAGATGGTCCGAACGGGCCGCTGGTGCAGGAACTGAAGCAGACCTTCCCGGATGCCCCCTACATTGCGCGGCCGGGCCAGATCAACGCCTGGGACAACGAGGACTTCACCAAGGCGGTCAAGGCCACCGGCCGCAAGCAACTGATCATCGCGGGCGTGGTGACCGAGGTCTGCGTGGCGTTCCCCGCGCTGTCGGCGCTGGCCGAAGGCTATGACGTCTTCGTGGTGACGGACGCCTCCGGCACCTTCAACGAGATCACCCGCAATGCCGCCTGGAGCCGCATGGCGGAAGCCGGCGCGCAGATGCTGAGCTGGTTCGGCATCGCCTGCGAGCTGCATCGCGACTGGCGCAACGATATCGAGGGACTGGGCACGCTGTTCTCCAATCACATTCCAGACTATCGCAACCTGATCGCGAGCTACACCACGGCAAAGGGCGCCAAGTAGGCTCGGAGGGCCGGCGCTTCAGGCGCTGGCCCTCCGCGTTTCACCGGCCTGCGCGCGCAATGGCGCAGGCCCGGCGGGCCGGTTTCCCCTGGCCGCGCCTGCCAGGATCGCCTTGACATCCTTACTTAAGATATATATCTTACGATATGTCTTTCGATAGTAGGGGTTGCGATCGTGCGTCACCATCCGCTTCTGGGCAGGCTTAGCCATCACATGCTGGCTCACCTGTCGTCTCATTTCTCCGCCCATCCCTCGTTGCCCGGGGCGCGCCATGCCATACATGCTGTTGGCCACCATCGCCATGGCGGCGGTCCGGGCGGCTTCTTTGGCGGCGGCGACGGCTTCGACGGTGACGGCGATAGCTGGCGCCGCGGCCGCAAGTTCAGTTCGGACGATCTCCAGCTGATGCTGCTGTCCCTGCTGGAGGAAAAGCCCAGCCATGGCTATGAACTGATCAAGGCACTGGAAACCCGCACCAACGGTTTCTACAAGCCCAGCCCCGGCATGGTCTATCCCGCGCTGACGTTCCTGGAAGAAGTCGGCTATGCCACCGTGGATACCGAGGGCAACAAGAAGCGCTACCAGTTGGCGGAGCCGGGCCGGGCGCATCTCGAAGCCAACCGCGAGCGGCTGGCGCTGATGCTCAACAAGCTCAAGCACGTGGCGCGCAAGATGGAGTGGGTGCGGCGCGCGCTGTCAGGCGAAGGGGCGGAGGGCGGCGAGGAGCGTGAAGCCGAAGGCGGGTGGCTGCCCGAGTTCGTCGAGGCGCGCCTGGCGCTCAAGCGCGCGCTGCTGATGCGCACCGAGGCCACGCCGGCCGAGCAGCGCCGCATCGCCGCCATCCTGGCGCGGGCCACGGCGGAGATCAATGCCGGGCAGGGCGCTACCTGAGTGCTGACCCGGTTCCCGACACTCCATATCCCGAATTCCAACTCCCAGTCATCAAGGAGATCCATGCATACTCGCGACCTCACCGTGCAACGCGTTCGCCATGAACTCAAGATGCGCCTGCTGCAAGTGGTGCGTACCCAGGCCGTCTCCCCGCAACTGCTGCGCGTCACGCTGGCCGGCGACGACCTGAAAGGCTTTGTCTCCGCGTCCTTCGACGATCACGTCAAGGTGTTCTTCCCGGCGGCCGGACAGGACAAGCCCATACTGCCGGTAGCCGGCCCCAACGGCCCGGTCTTTCCCGAAGGCGTGCAGAAACCCGCGGCGCGCGATTACACGCCGCGCCGCTATGACCCGGTCGCGGGCGAACTCGACATCGAGTTTGTGCTGCATGGCGATGGCCCTGCCTCCACCTGGGCCGCGCAGGCTGCGGCCGGCCAGCATCTCGGCGTGGGCGGCCCGCGCGGCTCGTTTGTGATTCCCGAGGGCTTCGACTGGCACCTGCTGGTGGGCGACGAAACCGCGCTCCCCGCGATCGCCAGGCGCCTGGAGGAACTGCCGGCCGGCGTGCGCGCGCTGGTGGTGCTGGCGGTGGACAACGCCGCCGCCGAAATTCCGCTGCCCAGCCGCGCCGACGTCGAACTCCGCTGGCAGCACCGCGACGGCGCGCCAGCGGGTGCAACCGCTGGCAGCTTGCTGGAGCAAGCGCTGCGCGAGCTCCCGCTGCCGAGCGGCGAGGGCTATGCCTGGGCCGCCGGCGAAGGCGCGGCAATCCGTGCCGTGCGCCAGTACCTGGTGGGCGAGCGCGGCATCGAGAAGGGCCGCATCCGCGCCGCCAGCTACTGGAAGGCCGGCGCCGCCGCCGTGCATGAGAACATCGACGACTGATGATTGACGGCTGCGGCGTCCGTTCGCGCGGAGGTTGAAGACCGGATCGGCTGGTTTTACAATGCAACCGCCTCGCCGTGGGTGCCGGAACCGGCGCCAGCGCAGCGCGCCGCAGCCCGCGGCGCCGTGCCGGCGGCGCGCAGACGGAGTTGCGATATGGTCCGGCGAACCAGCCTGGAAGGTGCGGAGTGCCCGGTGGCCCGCTCGCTCGACGTGATCGGCGACTGGTGGTCGCTGCTGATCGTGCGGGATGCCTTCGACGGCCTGCGGCGCTTCGGCGAGTTCCAGCGCAGCCTGGGCCTGGCCAAGAACATCCTGTCCGACCGGCTGCGCACGCTGCTGGCGCACGGCATCCTGGAGCAGGTGCCAGCATCAGACGGCAGTGCCTATCAGGAATACGTGCTGACGCAGAAAGGCCGGGCGCTGTTTCCCGTGGTGGTGGGTTTGCGCCAATGGGGCGAGGCGTTTTTCTTCGCGCCGGGCGAGCCGCATTCGGTGCTGGTGGATGGCCAGGCCGGCAAGCCTGTGCGGCAGCTCGAGGTGCGCGCCGAGGATGGCCGCCTGCTCGGGCCCGATGACGCCGTGGTGAGGAAGGTGGGCGAGGCGGCATGACGCTGCGCAATCCATCGCAGACGTAGCCGATCCTTCGGTCTTCATTCATACGTAGTCCACACCGCATCGCCATGCCAACGGATTCTTCCTCCCGCCCCGCGCTCCTTGTCAGTTCCTGCCTGCTCGGCCAGCCGGTGCGCTACGACGGCCAGGCCAAGGCCCAGCCCGAGCCCGTGCTGGCCGTGCTGGCGCGGCATTTCGACCTGATTCCGGTCTGCCCCGAATCGCTGGGCGGCTTGCCCACGCCGCGCCCGCCCGCCGAGATCGTCGGCGGCAGCGGCGCGCATGTGCTGGCCGGTGCCGCCATCGTGCGCGACGCCACCGGCGCCGATGTCACGCAGCCCTTCACGGCAGGCGCGCGCGACGCACTGGCGATCGCGCGGCAGCGCCAATGCAAGCATGCCTTGCTCAAGGCGCTGAGCCCGTCCTGCGGCAACCGCGAACACTACGACGGTTCGTTCAGCGGCGCCGTGCGTCCGGGGCAGGGCGTGGCCGCGGCATTGCTGGCCGAGGCGGGCGTGCGCGTGTGGAACGAAAGTGAGATCGAGGCGCTGATCCGCACCGCGGGCGCGTCGCCGGCCGCGTTGCAAAACCCGTAGACGCCGTGCGTATTCGCCGCTAAGATCTTCCGGTCGGCCGCACCAACGGCCGGCAGCGTCGCTCGGACGGTTCCGGGCGCTTACGTTCAAGGAAAATCCATGTCCGCCTCCGCAGGCAAGCGCCGCTTCGCGCGTATCGATCGTCTTCCCCCCTACGTCTTCAATATCACCGCCGAGCTGAAAATGGCGGCGCGCCGCCGTGGCGAAGACATCATCGACATGAGCATGGGCAACCCCGACGGCGCCACGCCGCCGCATATCGTTGCCAAGCTTACCGAAGCCGCGCAGCGCCCCGACACCCACGGCTACTCCGCTTCCAAAGGCATCCCGCGCCTGCGCCGCGCCATTTCGCACTGGTACCGCGAGCGCTACGACGTCGAGATCGATCCGGATACCGAGGCCATCGTCACCATCGGTTCCAAGGAAGGGCTGGCCCACCTGATGCTCGCCACGCTCGATCGCGGCGACACCGTGCTGGTGCCCGATCCGAGCTATCCCATCCACATCTACGGCGCGGTGATTGCCGGCGCCGATATCCGCTCGGTGCCGCTGGTGCCGGGGGTGGACTTCTTTGCCGAGCTGGAGCGCGCCATCCGTGGCAGCTATCCCAAGCCGAAGATGATCGTGCTGGGCTTCCCGTCGAACCCGACCGCGCAATGCGTGGAGCTGGACTTCTTCGAGCGCGTGATCGCGCTGGCGCGCAAGCACGATATCTTCGTGGTGCACGACCTGGCTTATGCCGACATCGTGTTCGATGGGTGGAAGGCACCGTCGATCATGCAGGTTCCGGGTGCCAAGGATATTGCGGTGGAGTTCTTCACGCTGTCCAAGAGCTACAACATGGCGGGCTGGCGCATCGGCTTCATGGTCGGCAATCCCGACCTGGTGGCGGCGCTCACGCGCATGAAGAGCTATCACGACTACGGTACCTTCACGCCGCTGCAGGTGGCCGCCATCGCCGCGCTGGAAGGCGACCAGCAATGCGTGAAGGAGATCGCCGCGCATTACCAGACGCGCCGCGACGTGCTGGCGCGCGGGCTGATCGAGTCCGGCTGGCCGGTGGAGATTCCCAAGGCCTCGATGTATATCTGGGCGCGCATTCCCGAGCCGTATCGCGCGCTGGGATCGCTGGAATTCTCCAAGCAGTTGCTGGCCAAGGCCAAGGTCTGCGTCTCGCCCGGCATCGGCTTTGGCGACTACGGCGACGAGTACGTGCGCTTCGCGCTGATCGAGAACGAGGCGCGGATCCGGCAGGCGGTGCGGGGCATCAAGGCGATGTTCCGCACGGACGGACTGGTGAAGGTGCCTGTGGACGAGCACCAGCCGCACGGCCACGCGCCGAAGCCGAAGGACTGATCAGCCGCTGATTGGACTCTGGTTCGATGACACGCCGGYGCAATGCCGGCGTGCAACGTGCGCGGCGTCAGCCGAGCGACGCCAGCGGATGCGATTCACGCGGCCACGGACTATCGAAGAACGATTGCACCGTGGCTTCGCTGACTTCGCCCACTGTCTTCACGCGCCAGCGTGGCGCATTGTCCTTGTCGACGATCAGCGCGCGTACCCCCTCGATGAAGTCGCCCTGCGTAAAGGCGTGGGATACCACGCCCAACTCCATGCGGAAGCAGTCCGCAAGATCAAGGTCGCGGCCACGCAGCAGCATTTCCCGCGTCACGGCCATCATCAGCGGCGAGCGTCCGCGCAGGATCTCCAGCGTGCGCTCGGCCCAGCCGGCATAAGCCGGATCGGACTCGGCCGCCAGGCTGTCGAGCAACCCGGCCACGCTCGCGTCGGGACGGAAGTGCCGCAGCACGGCCGGCAAGGCCGCCTGCAATGGCGCATCGGCGCCGCCGGCAAGGGGCGTTGCCGGCAGCGCGGCGCGCAGGTCCGCCAGCACATCGCCCGTCCAGCGAATGCCGGCCAGGGTCTGCTCGATGCCTTCCAGGCTCGCGGCGGGCACGGCGATATCGGCCAGCTTGCACAGCAAGGTATCGGCAGCGCCGAGCGTCACGCCGGTCAGCCCGACATAGAGCGCCAGTGCCGGCGGCAGCCTGGACAGGAAATGGCTGGCGCCCACGTCCGGCACCAGGCCGATGCCGGTCTCCGGCATCGCCACCCGCGAGCGCTCCGTGACCACCCGCAGATGCGCGGCCTGTGCCAGCCCCATGCCGCCGCCCATGACGATGCCGTCCATCAGCGCCACCACCGGCTTGGGATAGCCATGCAGGCGGTAGTCGAGCCGGTACTCGTCGACGAAGAACTGCTGGCGTAGCGATGTACCGGCGTGGAAACTGTCGTACAGCGCGCGGATATCTCCGCCGGCGCAAAAGGCTTTGCTGCCCGCGCCGCGCAACAGCACGGCGGCGATGTCGCCGCGCGTGGCCCACGCCGCAAGCTGCGTATCGAGCGCGCCGATCATCGGGTACGACAGGGCGTTCAGCTGACGCGGGCGGTTCAGCGTCATCACGCCGACGCCGTTGATCTCCTGGAACAGCACTTCGGGCTCGGCGTTCATGGCGGCGGCGGGGCGTTCCTGCGCAGCGTCGTTCGGGTTCAGGCGCATGGCGTGGCTCCTAGGCATTGCGCCATTGCGGCGCGCGTTTTTGCAGGAAGGCGTTGACGCCCTCGCGCTGGTCCTCGCCGTCGAACAGGTCGACAAAGCGCTCGCGCTCCAGCGCCAGCGCGGGGCCGCGCGGCACGCCCTGGCGGGCCAGGTGCACCAGTTGCTTGCTGTAGGCCGCCGCGCGCGGGCTGACATGGCTTGCGCGCTCGGCCAGGCGCATCGCGGCGTCGAGGGCCTGGCCGGCCGGCACCACCTCTTCCACCAGGCCGATGCGCAGCGCGGTGGCGGCATCGATCCGTTCATTGGCCAGGATCATGCGCTTGGCCCAGCCCTCGCCCACCAGCCAGGGCAGGGTCTGCGTGCCACAGCCGCAGGGCAGCAGGCCGACGCCGGCCTCGGGCAATGCCATCTGGGCTTGTTCCTCGGCAATGCGGACATCGCAGGCGAGCGCGCATTCCAGCCCGCCGCCCATCGCGTAGCCGTTGATGGCAGCGATCACTAGGGGGCGCGCATTCTGCAGCGCTTCGAAGGCGGCGCCGAAGCGCTGCGCCATTACCCGTGCATGGGCGCGGTCGCCGTCGGCGAAGCCGTTGAGGTCGGCGCCGGCGCTGAAGAAGCGGTTGCCGTCGCCGGTGACGACGATGGCGCGCACGCGCTCGTCGGCGTTCAGCGTGCCCACCAGTTGCTGCAGCTGCTGCAGGCCTTCGGCATTGAAGGCATTGGCGGGCGGGCGCTTGAGGGTCAGGCGGGCGATATGCCCGTCGATCACGTGTTCGATCATGCCGACGGCTCCTCTTGCGTCATGTACTGGCGGATCACGCCCGAGAAATCGAGCTGCCCGTCGCCGGCCTGGCTCACGGCCTGGTAGATCTGCTGGGCCAGGGCGCCCAGGAAGAGCGGCTGCCGCACGCTGCGGGCGGCGTCCGCGGCCAGGCCCAGGTCCTTGAGCATCAGGTCCGCGCCAAAGCCGCCGCTGTAGCCGCGGGAGGCCGGCGCGGCCGGGATCACGCCGGGGTAGGGGTTGCAGGTGYCGGCGGCCCAGCAGCGTCCGGTGGAGGTGTTGACGATGCCGGCCAGCACGCCGGCGTCGATGCCGAGCTTGACGCCGAGGGCCATGGCCTCGGATACGCCGATCATGGAGATGCCGAGGATGAGGTTGTTGCAGATCTTGGCGACCTGGCCCGTGCCGGTGCCCCCGCAGTGGACGATGTTGCGGCCCATGCCGGAGAGCACAGGCTGCAGTTGCTCAAACAGGGCTTGTTCGGCGCCTACCATGAAGGTCAGCGTGCCCGCCTGCGCGCCGCCGGTGCCGCCGGAGACCGGGGCGTCGGCCATCGGGTTGCCTTGCTTGCTGGCTTCTGCGGCCAGCGCGCGGATGGTGGCGGGGTCGATGGTGCTGGAATCGACCAGGGGGACGCCGGGGCGGACGCCGGCGAGGACGCCTTCGGGATCGAGGTAGGTGGCGCGGACGTGGGCGGCGGCCGGCAGCATGGTGATGACGAAGTCGGCTTCGGCGGCTGCCTTGCGGGCGGATTGGGCTATGGCGGCGCCGTCGGCTTTTAGTGCTGACAGGGCGGTTGGGTTCAGGTCGAATACGGTGAGGGTGTGGCCTGCCTTGAGCAGGTTGCGGGCCATGGGGGCGCCCATGTTGCCTAGGCCGATGAAGGCGATGTGCATGTTGGCTCCTTACTCTTTGTATCGGTTGTGTTTTGGCTGTGGCGGCTGCTTTAGAGTCAAAAACCTAAAGTCAAAGGCGGTTTCACCCCCCTGCGGGGGGCGACCTACTTTCTTGTCTTGCCAAGAAAGTAGGCAAAGAAGGCGCGCCATACGGCCTGGTACACCTTCACGGCTCGCTTCGCATCGCTTGGGGGGCTCGCTTCGCATCGCGCCGGCAGAAGGCAATGCCTTCAAATTTCTGAAAGCTTGCCCGCCGCCCTTCGTTTCACCGCAAGCTGATGGTCGTATTCACTCCATCGTTCACCGTCGCGTCATCGAACCAGCGTGCGGTCACGGTCTTGGTCTGGGTATAGAACTGCACCACCTGCTTGCCGTAGGGACCCAGGTCGCCCAGCTTGGAGCCGCGCGAGCCGGTGAAGCTGAAGTAGGGCACGGGTACCGGGATGGGGATGTTGACGCCGACCTGGCCGACGTCGATCTCGCTCTGGAACTTGCGCGCCGCCGCGCCGCTTTGGGTGAATACGCCGGTGCCGTTGCCGAAGGGGTTGCGGTTGACCAGCGCGATGGCTTCGTCAAGTGTGTCGACTGCGATCACTACCAGCACCGGGCCGAAAATTTCCTGCGTGTAGATGGACATTTCCGTGGTGACGTCGGCGAATACGGTCGGGCCGATGAAGTTGCCGTCGGGGTAGCCGGGTACCTGCACGTTGCGGCCGTCCAGCAGCAGGGTGGCGCCTTCGCGCTCGCCGGCTTCGATCAGGCCGGTTACACGTTGTCTGGCCGCTACCGATACCACCGGGCAGACATCGACACCGGGCTCGCTGCCGGCGCCGACCTTGAGCGTCCTGGCCTTGGCGACCAGATCGGGCAGCCAGTCGCGTGCGGCGCCTACCAGCACCGCCACCGAGGTTGCCATGCAGCGCTGGCCGGCGGCGCCGAACGCCGCGCCGACCAGGGCGTTGAGGGTGTGCTCGCGGTGCGCGTCGGGCAGTACCACGGCGTGGTTCTTGGCGCCCATCATCGATTGCACGCGCTTGCCGTGCGCGCCGGCCAGGTTGTAGACGTGGGTGCCCACGGCGGTGGATCCGACGAAGGAAACGGCCTTGATGTCCGGGTGCGTGCACAGGGCATCGACCACCTCGCGCGCGCCGTGCACGACGTTGAGCACGCCGGCCGGCACGCCGGCCTCGACGGCCAGCTTGACCAGTTCCATGGTGGACAGCGGATCCTGTTCCGACGGCTTGAGCACGAAGGTGTTGCCGCACACGATCGCCATCGGGAACATCCACAGCGGGATCATGGCCGGGAAGTTGAACGGCGTGATGCCGGCGCAGACGCCGATCGGCTGTTGCAGGGTGTAGGTATCCACGGTGGCGGCCACGTTCTCGGCAAAGCCGCCTTGCTGCAGCGTGCCGATCGAGCAGGCGTGCTCCACCACTTCCAGGCCGCGGAAGATATCGCCTTCGGCATCGGCCAGGGTCTTGCCCTGCTCGGCGGTGAGGATGGCGGCGATGCGCTTGCTGTGTTCGCGGATGAGCGCCTGGTATTTGAGCATGATGCGCAGCCGCGCGCCCAACGGCGTGTGGCGCCAGGTGGCAAAGGCGCGATGCGCCGCGCCGACGGCCGCATTGACTTCGGCCGCCGTGGCCAGGGGAACTTGCGCCAGTACTTCCTGCGTGGCGGGATTGACCACCGGGCGGAATTCGGTGGCGGCGGACTCCACCCACTCGCCGTTGATCAACAGCTTGACGGTGGGCACGGCGGCGGTATTTGCGGAAGCGGGCTGGGCACTCATTGGGTGGTCTCCGTCGGTTCTGGGTTTTGGTGGGTCAATGCAGGAAAGGAGCAGGCACGCCGCTCAAAGGGTGCGCGCGATCAACATGCGCTGGATCTCGCTGGTGCCTTCGTAGATCTGGGTAATGCGGGCGTCGCGGTAGTGCCGCTCGACCGGGTAGTCTTCCAGGTAGCCGTAGCCGCCGTGGATCTGCAGCGCCTTGGAGCACACGCGTTCGGCCAGTTCAGAGGCGTAGAGCTTGGCCTGCGAGGCTTCCGACAGGCAGGGCTGGCCTGCGGTACGCATATGCGCGGCGCGGTGCACCAGCAGGCGCGCGGCGTTCAGCTCGGTAGCCATGTCGGCCAGCATGTTGGCAATCGGCGGGTGCTCGCGCAGCGGGCGGCCGAACTGCACACGCTCGGCGGCATAGCGGCAGGCGGCTTCGAAGGCGGAGCGGGCGATGCCGAGCGCTTGCGCGGCGATGCCGATGCGCCCGCCTTCCAGGTTCGACAAGGCAATGCGCAGGCCCTCGCCGGGCTCGCCGAGCAGCGCGTCGTGCGGCACGCGGCAGTCTTCCAGCGTGATGGCGCAGGTGTCGGAGGCGCGGATGCCGAGCTTGCGTTCCGGCGCGTGCACGATGAAACCGGGTGTATCGGTAGGCACGACAAACGCGGACAGGCCGCGCTTGCCTTGCTCCGGCTCGGTGGCGGCAAACACGATGGCCACGCCGGCGCGCTGCCCGTTGGTGACGAACTGCTTGGAGCCGGACAGCACCCAGCCGTCGTCGGTGGCGCGGGCACGGGTGCGCAGGTTRTGCGCTTCCGAGCCGGCCTGCGGCTCGGTCAGGCAGAATGCGCCGATCATCTCGCCGCTGGCCAGGCGGGGCAGGTAGCGCGCCTTCTGCGCCTCGGTGCCGTAGTGCAGGATGGGGCCGCAGCCCACCGAGTTGTGCACGCTCATCAGCGTGGCGCAGGCGGCGCAGCCCGCGGCGATCTCCTCGATGGCCAGCGCATAGGCGATGTAGTCGGTATACGTGCCGCCCCATTCCTCGGGCACGATCATGCCGAGCAGGCCGAGCGCGCCCATTTCCGTCACGACCTCCGGCGGCAACTGGCCGGCACGGTCCCAGGCCGCGGCGTCCGGCGCCAGCCGTTCGCTGGCGAAGGCGCGCGCGGTGTCGCGGATCATGGCTTGCTGTTCGCTGAATTCTTGATGCATGGCGGCTCGGGTTGCGCCGGGACCGGCGTGGGGTTGGCACGCGATCGCGGCGTCTGGCGGTTGGTCGGGTGGCCCGCTGTGGGCGGGGGGCATGGCAGCAAGTGTAGGAAGACAGCGGGGGCGCTCCTATGCCAGAATCCGCCAACCTTGCTGAACTCGTTTGCCACTGCCGGCGAGCCCGGGCAGGCAAACCGTACCGTACCGATCGTTGCATTCCATGGAAAAACACAGCGTCGCCATTTGCTTCGTGCATCACGCCATCGCGGGCCTGCGAGCGCGCGGCATCGCGCCGGAGCCGGTGTTGCAGGCCGCGGGCATCGCGCCGGCGCTGCTGGCGGTGCCGCAGGCGCGGGTGTCCGCCGCAAGCTACAGCGCCCTGTGGCTGGAAGTGGCCGCCGCGCTCGACGATGAATTCTTTGGCCAGGATTCGCGCCGCATGAAATGCGGCAGCTTTGCCATGCTGTGCCACGCCGTCGCGGGCAGCAAGACGCTGGCGCAGGGGCTGGAGCGGGTGGTGCGCTATTTCGGGCTGCTGCTCGACGATATCGGCGTGCGCCTGGAGCGCGAAGGCGCTGGCGCCGAAGGCGGCCGGGGGGGCGGCAGCGGGGCCGRCAAGCGCCGGCGGGCGGCGCTGGTGCTCACGGCGCCATCGGCGCAGCCGCCGGGCGTGTTTGCCCAGGAGACCATGCTGATCATGCTGCACGGGTTGATGAGCTGGCTGCTGCGCCGGCGCGTGCCGGTCCTGCTGGCGGCGTTCAGCTATCCGGAGCCGGCCTACAGTGCGGAATACCGGCTGATGTACTCGCGCCACCTGGCGTTCGGCGAGCCGGCCACGGCGCTGGTGTTCGACGCGGCCTGGCTGGACCAGCCTGTCCACCAGGACGAGCGCAGCCTCAAGGCCTTCCTGCGCGACGCGCCCCACAACGTGGTGGTCAAGTACAGCGACCGGGGCAGCATCATGGCCCGCGTGCGGCGCCAGTTGCGTGCCCAGCCGCCGGAACAGTGGCCCACGTTCGACCGGCTGGCGCACGATGTCCATATGTCGTCATCGTCGTTGCGGCGCCGGCTGATGGAGGAGGGCGGCACCTACCAGCAACTGAAGGACGAACTGCGGCGCGACCTGGCCATCGAGGCGCTCAGCCATTCCAGCCGCCCGCTGGCGGAGATTGCCGCCGAACTGGGCTTTGCCGAGCCGGGGGCTTTCCACCGCGCGTTCCGCCGCTGGACCGGGCTGCGGCCGGGCGCGTATCGGGCCACGACGCCCGCGATGCCCTAACGGCGCTGGCGCTCGCCGGAAGGGCCCATGGCGGAGGGCTGCGCCGCATGTGCCGGAGCGGCGTGCGGCATGACGTCAGGGGCAGCCGTATGCGGCAGCACGYGGTTGCGCCCCGAGAGCTTGGCCATATAGAGCGCGGTATCGGCGCGCGCGGTGAGTTGCTGCAGGCTCTCGCCGGGCTGCCATGCGGCATAGCCGCCGCTCACGGTATAGCGCACCGTGCCGGAAGGGCCGCCGACGGGGCTGGCCTCGGCCAGCGAGCGGATGCGCTCCGCGACGTGGCGGGCATCCTCCAGCGAACTGGCTGGCAACAGCACGACGAATTCCTCGCCGCCCATGCGGCCGATGCGGTCGGGCGCGCGCAGGCTGGCGGTGACAAGCCGCGCGAACTCGACCAGCACGGCGTCGCCGGCGGCATGGCCGAACGTGTCGTTGACCGACTTGAAGTGGTCGATGTCGACGATCAGCAGCACCGGCGGGTGCCCGCCCCGGGCGGCGCGGGCCAGTTCGCGAAAGGCTTCCTCCTCGAATGCCTTGCGCGACATGGCGCCCGTCAGGTAGTCGCTGTTGGCAATGGCTTCGAGCCGGTGCACCATCGCATCGTGGATCATCAGCACCGCGCCCATGGTGAGACCCGGCGTGGCCATCGCACCCAGCACGAGAAAGGCGGCATTCAGTCCGGGCGAGGTCATGGTGGACGGGTCGTCCATGACCGAGAGCACCGACAAGATGCCGCGCAGGGCATGCGCGGCGGCAAGGAAAAAGGCGAAACCGGCCGTGGTCAGGTAGTGGCTGGTGGGGCGGGCGCGCGGGCGGTAACGCACCAGCACGTACCCCGCGCAGGCGCACAGCACGGCATGGAATACCGAAACGACGACAACGCGCGCGTTGAAGTCATTGTAGATATAGCGCCACGTCACGATGCCGGCCACCACGGCGAGGGCCGCCGCCGCCATGGCCCGCCAGGGCGGCTCTCGCCCGCAGAAGCGCGCGATGCCGGCGTGGAACAGCGCCAGCGCCCACGCCAGCGCGCCGTTGGCTACCACGATCGACAGGATGTCGGGGACCCGGCCACGCAGCGTAAATAGTACAAGCGCCACCATGGCCGTCAGGTTGGCCTGCCACCAGTGCCTCACGCCGGGCTGGCCGCAGCGGCGCAGCGACCAGACGATCGCCAGCATCATGACGCTGAGCAGCGTCGTGACGGCTAGCAGGGCGAACGGGTCCGACATCTGCTGATTTCCTCCGGTTGTATCGCGTGATTGGGTGCGGGTGCCCGGGCGGGCGGGAAGCTCGGGAGAATACCCTAGCGGCGTCGCCGCTACCCACCTACGCAAGAGGGGGTGGACCATTGGCTTGCGGCGGGGCTGTCAGGTCAGGGGACTAGAATGGGGAGCGGGGCGCTTTGATCGGTACTCCGCATCAATGCCCTGACGCTGGCCGTATTGCCGTCATCCTGTCCTTCCCCTCTTGTTTTCATTGCCGCAGCCTGGAAAACCATGCAACACATCAGATTCGACCTCGGCGACCTGCAGGCCATGGTGGCAGTGGTCGAGCAAGGCGGCTTTCGCGCGGCGGCCGAAGCCCTCAACCTGTCGCAGCCGGCGCTGTCGCGCCGCATCGAGAAACTGGAGGAAGCGCTTAACGTCAAGTTGTTCGAGCGCACTACGCGCCGCGTCACCCTGACTGTGGTTGGGCGGGAGTTTGTCGGCAAGGCGCGTGCGGTGCTGACGGAAGTGGAGACTTCGCTACTTGGCATCGGCGATGCCGCCACGGCTCGCGCCGGCGAAGTGACCATTGCCTGCGTGCCCTCGGCCGCGCACTATTTCCTGCCGGCGGTGATCGGGCGTTTTCGTGCGCAGTATCCGAATGTCCGCGTCAAGATGGTGGACGAAGGGGCTAACGTCGTGCTGCATAGCGTGGCCAGCGGCGAGGCGGATTTCGGCCTGAACTTTATCGGCACGCAGGAAGCCGATCTGCTGTTCGAGCCGTTGCTGCGCGATCCGTTCGTGCTGGCCTGCCGCCGCGACCATCCGCTGGCGCGGCGGCGCTCGGTGAAATGGGCCGAACTGGCCGGGCACACGCTGGTGGCCCTGGCCAAGTCCAGCGGCAACCGCCTGATGCTGGATCTCGCCCTGGCGGAGGCGCCGCGGCGGCCGGCCGCCTTCTACGAGGTACGCCACGTCAGCAGCGTGCTGGCGCTGGTGGAGGCCGGCCTTGGCGTGGCAGCGGTGCCGCGGCTGGCGCTGCCCGATGGCGACCGCTCCGGGCTGGCCGCCGTGCCCCTGCGCGAGCCCGCGGTCTCCCGCATGCTGGGGATCCTGCGGCGCCGGGGGCGCATGCTGTCGCCGCATGCGCAGGCGTTGTACGAAATGGTCGCGCAGGCGGTGCCAGCGCGGGGCCGGGCGCGGTCATTGATGCGTGAAAGCGATCAAAGCTGAAAAAGATTGCATTATCGCGGCGCGCGGCGCGTGCATAGAATGGGCTGCCTGCCCTCGGAGACCGATGCGGGCAGGACTTTTGTCTTTTGTCTTTTGTCTGTTCCCATTTCCCATTTCAATGCCCATCGAGAGCGCATATGCCCATATCGTCCGCCGCAGTGCCCAGCCCCGTCGTCACCTCCCTCCGCAGTCGTCCTTCGAACTCCCCTGATTCCCGCAAGCGGCCGTTGCTGGCGCTGGTGCTGGCCGGCGTGGCCAGCCTTGCGCTGGGCGCTGGCAATGCACTGGCCGAGGAGGTCAAGGTCATGAACTCGGGCGGCTTCACCGCAGCCTACAAGGCACTCGGACCCGGCTTCGAGAAGGCCACGGGCAATACCTTGTCAACCGCGTGGGGCCCGTCGATGGGCAAGTCCTCCGAGGCGATTCCCAACCGGCTCGCGCGCGGCGAGCATGCCGACGTGGTGATCATGGTTGGCTACGCGCTGGATGAACTGATCCGGCAAGGCAAGGTGGTGCCGGATAGCCGGGTAGCCCTGGCCGATTCGCGCATCGGCCTGTCGGTGCGGGCTGGCGCGCCAAAGCCGGATATCAGCACCGTCGATGCGTTCCGCAAGACGTTGCTGGAGGCGCGCTCCATTGCCTATTCCGATAGCGCCAGCGGCGTGTATGTCGAGAAGGAGATGTTCAAGAAGCTGGGAATCGAGGAACAGGTCAAGGGGCGCGCGCATAGGATTGAGAAGACCCCCGTGGGTAGCGTGGTGGCGCAGGGCGATTATGAGGTCGGCTTGCAGCAGGTCAGCGAGTTGCTGCCGGTGGCGGGTGCCACGTTTGTCGGGAAGATTCCGGAGGCGGTGCAGCAGGTGACCAGCTTTGCGGCGGGTGTGCCGGTGGGCGCGGAGCATCCGGAGGCCGGGCGGGCGTTGATTCGGTATCTGGCTTCGCCTGCGGCAAGAGGGGAGATCGAGAGGAGCGGGATGGATGCGGTGGTGGGGGATAAGCCGGGGCAGTGAGAGGGGCGAGGCGCTGGTTGCGCGCTCGCGCTGGCGCTAGCCCTGGCAAGCCGGGGCCGCGGCGATGCGGCTCCTGCGTGTCTGCCGCAGCGGGTTGCTGCCGCGCCGCGCGCCACCCCGTAGCGCATCCTGTCGCCAAACAATCCGTCTGGCTGGTATGATCCGCCTCCATGACACAAGCACACCGCCGAAAGAAGCAGCCCGACGTGCTGCGCCCGCAGCTATTGCATGCCGCGGCCCAGCTCGCCCTCGAATCCGGCCTGCGCGCCGTGACGCTGGATGCGGTGGCGGCGCGTGCCGGTGTCAGCAAGGGCGGATTGCAGCATCATTTCCGCAATAAGCAGGCGCTGCTGGACGCGCTCTTCGACGACGCGGTTGAGACCTTCAACGCCGATGTGGCCGCCGCGATCGCCAGCGACACGCAGGCCGAGGGCCGCGCGGCGCGGGCCTATATGCGGGCGACGCTGCAGGAAGAGAGGAAAGAGGACGCCGCCAGCTATCTGCACCTGTTGTTGGCGCTGATGCTGACCGATGCAGATACGCGCGATCGCTGGGCGCCACGCATCGCCGAAATCGCACGCCCCGATCCGCTGCCCGCGGCAGATGCGGCGAGGCTGATGATTTGCCGCCTGGCCGCTGACGGGCTGTGGCTCGCCGACCTGCTGGGCAGCCAGTCGATGGAACCCGGGCTGAGGGCGGAAGTCCTGCGCCAGCTGGACCAGATGACGCGGTGCCAGCCGCAATGAACGCACGATCGAATTTCCAATTGAATACCCAACCGAATACCCAGCCAAAGGCTCAACCTGGCACCTGGCATGACGCCGGCGCACCCAAGCAGGAAACGCCCGCCACGCCGGGCGCCGGCGCGGACCTGCACCGGGCCATCGACGCGGCCCGCGAGGCCCTGCTAAGCCACCAGCATCGCGACGGCCACTGGTGCTTCGAGCTAGAGTCGGACGCCACCATCACCGCGGAGTACATCCTGATGATGCACTTCGTGGACGAAATCGACGCCGAATTGCAGGCGGCGATGGCGGTCTACCTGCGAAGCATCCAGAGGCTAGACCGTCATGGCGGCTGGGACCAGTATCACGGCGGCGCGCTCGACGTGTCATGCAGCGTCAAGGCCTACTACGCGCTGAAGGCGGCGGGCGACGACCCTGAGGCCCCGCACATGGCCCAGGCCCGCCGCGCCATCCTGGCGCAGGGTGGGGCCGCCAAGGCCAATGTGTTCACCCGCATCCTCCTGGCCACGTTCGAGCAGGTGCCTTGGCGCGCCACCCCCTTCGTGCCGGTCGAGCTGATCCTGTTCCCTCGCTGGGCGCCTGTGCATCTGGACAAGATGGCCTACTGGGCGCGCTCCACGCTGGTACCGCTGACGGTGCTGTGCTCGATGCGGGCCAAGGCCGCCAATCCGCGCCGTGTCGGGGTCAGCGAACTGTTCGTCACGCCGCCCGAGCGCGAGCGGCACTATTTCTCCCGCGAAGGCCTGATGCGCAAGGCCTTCCTGGTGGTCGACAAGCTGGCACGCGCGATCGAGCCGCTGATTCCCTCCTCGGTGCGCCGGCGGGCCGTTGCCCGGGCGCAAGCCTGGTGCGTGAAGCGCATGAACGGCGAGGATGGCCTGGGCGGCATCTTTCCGCCGATGGTGTACTGGTACGAGATGATGGCGCTGCTCGGCGTGCCGAAGACGGATCCGGCCCGCGCTACCTGCCTGGCCGCCATCCGCAAGCTCGTGGTGCGCCGCGCCGACGGCTCGGCCTATTGCCAGCCCTGCCTGTCGCCGGTGTGGGATACCGCCTGGAGCATCATGTCCTTGCAGCACGCCGGCACCGACGCGCGCACGCAGGAGGCGGTGCAGCGCGCCTACGACTGGCTGGAAGCGCGGCAGGTGCGAGACCTGCGCGGCGATTGGGGCAAGCACGTGCCGGCCTCGGTGCAGCCCGGCGGCTGGGCGTTCCAGTACGCCAACGCCTATTACCCTGACATCGACGACAGCGCCGTGGTGGCCGCCATGCTTGCCGTGCACGCGCGCCGGATCGGCCAGCCCGAACGCTACCAGGACGCGGTCGCGAGCGCCGTGAAATGGATGGTGGGCCTGCAATCGCGCAATGGCGGATTTGGCGCCTTCGATGCCAACTGCGATCGCGAGTACCTGAACCGTATCCCCTTCGCCGACCATGGCGCCCTGCTGGATCCGCCCACCGAGGACGTTTCCGGCCGCGTGCTGCTATGCATCGGCCTGAGCGGAAACCGCGAAACGCACGCCGCCGCCGTCGAGCGCTGCGTGGCCTATCTGCGCCGCACGCAGCGCGCCGACGGCGCCTGGTGGGGACGCTGGGGCAGCAATTACATCTATGGCACGTGGAGTGTGCTGGCGGGCCTGGCGCTGGTGGGCGAGGACGTGCGCCAGCCCTATGTCCGCAAGGCAGTCGACTGGCTGCTACGCTGCCAGCACGCCGACGGCGGATGGGGCGAGACCAACGACAGCTACTTCGACCACTCGCTGGCGGGCACCAATGGGGGCGAGAGCACGCCCAACTGCACCGCCTGGGCGCTGCTGGCCCTCTTCGCCGTGGGCGAGGTGGATACGCCCACAGTGCGCAGGGGCATCGCTTACCTGCTGGGCTGCCAGACTGGCAGCGGCCTTTGGCAGCATCCGTCGCACAATGCGCCGGGCTTCCCCCGCATCTACTACCTGAAGTACCACGGCTACACCGCCTACTTCCCGCTGTGGGCGCTGACGCGCTACCGTCAGCTGACAAGGCGCCCGGCGGCGAAGTAGGGCCCGGGGCGGCCCATACGCTCTGGCACACCGCTACGGCCCGCTTCGCAGCGCGGGCCGGCGTGCCCCCCTTGGGAGCGCTCCACACGGCTGCAGCCGGGGAGCCGCGTGCTCGCATTTCCCGACTTGCCAGTCCCCAATACCCACCAACTACACGACGTTGAGCCGCCACGCGCAGGGGCTAGTGGGCAGTACCGGCGTGCATTGAATAGGCAATGCTACCACCGCCGCTCGATCAACGATCAATAAGGTATTCCGCCGCGCTTAATAGCACGGAGACCTGCCGAGATATATAGGACTAGTACGAGTTTAATTTAAAAGTACTATTTTGTTTAAAAATTGTATAAAAGGCATTTATGGCATAAGGAAAGCCGTTTAGAGTCCTGCGTCAAGTTCGATCACGCTGACAATGGAGCGAAGACCATGACGGATCCTGTTGAACAACGGAACGCATACGGCGGTGCGCGCTGGGCGTACTTGCTGGAGGTGGCTGGCGGTAGCCTGTGCTGCTCCGTCCCTTGGCGGATCAAGTGGGGCACAGATCGTTCTCGTTGGCCAGGGAAAGCACATCCATTGCGCGATATTGACGTGGACGAGCCATCAAGACATGGCGCGCTGATCTCCGGGTGGAGGATCGTGTGATGGGCCCCGTATTGGCACGTCATTCCAACGCTTCGCAAACCAGGCAGACTCATGAGTAGCCCTATGAGCAGCAGCACACCTGACGTAAATCCGCTCGCACAAGACAATCAAAACGCAACGGTCCCCGACACCGGACACGGAAGTGATGACGTTGTCCGGCTTGCCAGTGGATTCGACCCGGATGGCGTGGCCTCCGCACGCGCAGTGCTCACGCCAGATAGTGACCAGCGTTGCAAGGAAATAAGCTTTGATCCGCGCTCGCCCATTCCGGTCATCTTCCTGCCTGGCGTGATGGGCTCGCTACTGGCCAACAAGGACACCGGTGAAGAAGTGTGGTACCCGCCCAACATGGATGGCGTGGTTTCGGGCATTTCGGGTGCGATTTCTGTCATTGCAGGCTGGTTCGCCAGCGCCGCCGGGCGCGCGAGACGCTTCGACCCCGTACCGGCCGTGGTTGATCCCCGCGGTCCAGTCAAAGTAGGTAACAGCGGCTTGAGCGAGAAGGAGGCGAGGCGGCGCGGCTGGAGCACGGTGCACCGCTGGAGTTATCAGGCCACGCTGGCCTGGCTGGAGTACACACTCAACCACCCCATGCTCGATGGCAAGCTCCACGGCGAATGGGCACACGGTGATGCAGAGGGCGAGAAGGCCGCGCTGAAAGCCGTGCTTGGCACGCACCCATCCGATTACGGCGCCTATGGTCCTGGCGGACCGATTGACGCGTGCTCCGACGTGTTCAAGTCACTAATCAACTATCGCTATCCCGTCTACGCCATTGGCTACAACTTTCTGCAGTCGAATCAGGTCTCAGGCCAGCAAGTGCTGGACGGCATGGATTTCAAGGATCCCGAGAGCCAGGAGGTCACGCGCATCATGGGCATCCGGGAGATCTGCCGGGAAAACCGGACGGACAAGGCCATCATCATCACGCACTCGATGGGCGGCCTAGTGGCGCGCATGGCCTCGCAACTTTGCGGCGGCGCCAACGACATGCTCGGCGTGATCCACGGCGCGCAACCTGCCACCGGGGCGCCGCTGTTTGCCAAACGGTTCCGCACGGGGGGAGAGGATTTCATCAACAAGAGCCTGATGGGCCGCTGCGCGGCCGAGTTCGTGGCGATTGCCAGTAACGCGGAAGGTCCGATGGAGTTGTCGCCGATGCCGGATTACCACGATCGCAAGCCGTGGTGGATCTTTGTGGATAAGGCCGGCGAAGTACGTATGGCCTTGCCCAAGCAAAGCGCACTGGACGAGCTCTACATCAACGACGCGTGGTACGGGTTGTTGCCCGATAGTTAGTTGTTAGATCCGGCAGGGATTGTGAAGAAGCGCCTGGAAGAGGAAATGGATTCTTCCACTGTGCATGAACACTTTAAAAAAATGATGAGTAATGTAGTGGATCGGCAAAAGGAGCTGATGAACAACTACCACGCCAACACCTATGCGCTGTACGGAGACGGCGCGCTCGATCCACAACGCTCCGATGGCACGCATGAGCCTGACAAGCTGGAATTCAGTGAACCGGCGAAAAACCTGCAAACCTGGGGCAGGGTGGTGTGGCGGGGCGACCTTCCCGAAGGTGTCGGGGAAGCTGAGCTAAGAGCCGCTAAATGGGTGGGCGACGATCAGCACGGCGTACTCAGGATCGTGGTCGGGGGAAGAACTGTCACACTCACCGTGCAACAACAAGCGGTCGCGCCAAAGCCGGGAGAGAAAGACAACGGCATCATCCCAGGCGATGGCACCGTGCCGGCATGGTCTGCCGCAGCGCAAGGCCGTGGGGTGATACCGGATCTGTCGGAAACTAAAGCCACGGGCGTGCAGATGGCCTTTGTGCAAGGTGGCTATGAGCATCAGAAGTGTTTCGATCATCCCTGGACACGCTGGGCCACCCTGTACAGCGTGGCGCAGATTGTGCACAGCACCAAGGTGGCCTCCCAATGAATCCCAATCGGATCAGTTCACGCGTACTGCGCGCGGCCCTCTTCCTGTCGATATGTAGCCTGTCCGCCTGCGTGCGGACGGTTCCCGTGGAGCCCGAAATGACCAACAACCCCTTGCTTGCCGATCCGCGTCCGTGGTGCATTGGCCGACTTGTGATGGATCGCCCTGCTCGTAGCGGACTCAGCTACGAGAAATACGAATACTGGGGCAACAAGATTGATATTGCCAGAGATGTCAGCCCGGGAACGTTCCACTACAGAGTCGATGCGCGCGAAAGCGAGTTGCGAGCCAACAAGCGAATCATGTCCATCCCGCTCACCGATGAAATGATGAGAACGGGGGACAATGGTCTTCATAAGACCGATGCTCCTTGGCTGGAGCAAGCCGTTTCGCCCACACCCAATTCCCGTCTGTTGATTTTCAAAACGAAGGTGAGAGAGGATTACCCTTTCACCGCCGAGGGTTACGTGCTCGCCGGCAGCACGATGCTGACCATGAAGTTCGACGTTCAGCGCAGCAGCGGGATACAGAAGGTCACGCAACGCTCAACCGATGTATACCAAAATATCACTTACCGCGATGACTGGACGGTTCCAACGGAACGCGGCTTTTGCATTCCGGGTGCACTGATCGGCGGGCCTTCGCGCAACAGCGAACTGGCCGAGCAAACCATTGTCCTGCAACCCGGCCGAGCGTCCGCGTTTGTCATCAAGATGCGCGATGCGGTGGATGTGGATCAGCAATCGTCGCTGCTCAAAACCCTGCCCGATCTACGTCGGCAGTTGCGCGCGCAAGGCAGCGTCCAGATTCTGCGCGAAGGCAAGCGCCCGGTCGCGGGCATGGAGGCGGAAGAAGTGCTGTTTTCCATCAAGGAGGGTGGGAGCCAGCTATACCGTTTCTATCTTCTGGCGCCAGGGGTCCACCATTCGATGGCGCAACCGCACACCGAGATCCAGTTGAGGCTGGGAAGTGCACTGACCGATGCTGACAAGGATCGCGGGGTGAAGCCGGAAGAAGTATCTTCGCTCGTCGACGAGGCCGGCGCGATCCAGGCGTGGGATACGCTGCTCAACAGCATGCATTTGCGACCCGGGGCGATGTGATGAGTCGTCACGGAAAACCGGAGTATCGCTTCGATGCTGCCAAGGCTTGCAAACAGCAGTCGATTTAGTACGCAACGCATTCATCAAAGCCGTGAAAACAACATAGCAATGAGGCGTTACGATAACTCAAAGGGTGACTGGACAACAACGGTCGGCAGCAGCGTCGAGGGCCGTGACGCCAACAGGGGAGTGAGGCTTCGCGGCAGCGATTGATGGAACGTCTTCGGGAGCATCGCGGCTCCACTTCATGCGCCAACCGAGTTTTCAGCGAACAGGGGCTCGCGCCCATGTCACCCGCTTTCGCAGCTTGCCACCCGAGCGGTGACCTGAAGGGGGGCAGGCTACTGCGCTCAACTGGCGTGCGACCGGCCTTTTCTTGGCGGCCGGTCGACGCCTGCACACTAACTCGATACGAATCACGTTGCGGGCATGCCTGCCAATGGCCGCTGGGGTCACGCAGGACTTGGCGTGCCGACTGCAATTGATGCAGTTGAGTTTCTGAGACACGCTGTTCACGATCCGGCGCGGCCAGAAGATGCGCCGCCTCCTCGAACTACCTGCGGATGAGGTTACGCATGGAAGGCGAAAATAGCGCCGGCCCGTTCCCGGGCCGGCAGGAATCCCTTGCTACCTCTATTTCTCAGGGTCTTCGGCCCGAGCCGTGGTTCTCCCCCGGTCAGTCACGCATCGCCGGCATGGCGTTGCCCGTCAGCAGCACCGCCGCTTGTTCACCATACGTGACCACGTAACCGCCGTTGGACGCTTGCCATGCCTGGGCGCCTTGCCGGTCGGCGAACCAGAGTTGCTGGTAGTCGCCGAACTCGCCGAGGTCGAGACGGTAGCGGTCCAGTACCCTGGCGGGGCGGCCGTCGATGTCGCGTTTGCACGCGGACCAGCCGGCGTAGCCCAGTTCGGCCGCCAGCAGTTGCAGGCAGTGCTTGAGCTGTAGTGTGTGGCGCAGCCGGTAGAGTTCCGCGACGCTTTGCGCGCGTACCTGCTCGCGGTGGATGCGCCGGATTACCGGTAGCGCCTGCATGGCTTCTCCGGCGTGGAGCTGGCGCAACAGCCTGCGTGCATGGCGGCGCAGGAAATCGCTATTGGGAAGGCGGGATGGAGCGTTGAGCGTTGTGAGCCACATGTCATGTCCTTGCAATGCCGTTTCCCGCGGCGGCAAAAAAGGTCAACGTTGTGGTTCTTGCAACGAACTGGCGGTGCCGGGCTGGATCGCTCGGCGCCGTACGGTACGGGCAGGCAGGTGCGCTGGCTTTTGCGGGAGCGGGCGCCCTGCCGGCGCCCGGACGGGATTATATGCCAGCACCGGATGCCTTTGGCAAGCGTTGGCTGAATCAGGCTGCGCGTGCCCTTGGCCGGATGCCGGCCGGCTAGGCCGCCTGCGCCTCGGTCTCGGCCGTCAGTCCGAGTTCCTCCACCAGCCGTGCCGCCAGCGCTGCGGCCTGGTTGCGCACGTCGATGATGGTGCCCGACTCCCACAATGCCCCGCGCAGCGGTGCGCCCAGCGTGCTGAGGCCGGGCACGAGGCGGCCGCCGCGATCGAATACGCGGCCGCGCGCGTCGCCGTCGAGGCCAGACCCGGCTGCCGCCGGCCGCACCAGGCCGCGCGCCAGCAGGCTGCGCACCAGGGGCCGGGTGTTGCCTGCGTGCCAGCCGTACTCCGCGCCGGTGCAGTTGATGGCCGCGTCCACAGTGGAGGGCGCGGGCAGCGGGCGCGACAGGTGCAGGGCCACGCGGTGGCTTCTTCCCTCGCTCCCGTGACCGCCACGCTGCCAGCCGCTCGCGGTGTTCCCGTCATCGGCCGGCGCCAGTGCGGTGACGCGGGCGGCGTGTACGTGCAGGCGTCCCTGTGCGCGCACCGCCTCGAATACCGCATGCGTGGGCGGCGCGGCGCGGTGCAGCAGGTTGTCCCAGAAGGGCCGCACATGGCGCAGGAAGCGCTGGCGCTCCGGCACGCTGGCGGCCGCCCACAGCGGGCCGATGTAGGTACGCAGCGCGGGCGGCACGCTTTGCCAGTCGAGGCCTTGCGCCGTCAGTGCAGCGCTTTGCCGGCGCACCCGCCGGACCACGTCGCGCGCGGTGGGCGCGGCCAGCGCTACAGGTCCCGCTGCGGCCAGGAAGTCGTCGCAGGGGCCGGCGTTGTGGCGCAGCCAGGGTACCAGCGCACGCCGGGAGAACGCGTGGTAGGTGCCGGTGAAGCCGAGGCGCTCCAGCGTGGCGACCACGTCGAGCATGGTCAGGCTGGTGCCGATCAGGGCGATCTCGCGTGCGTTCGCGAGCCGGGCCAGTGCTTCGGGCTGCCAGGGGTCCGGCACGTAGCGGCCATCGGCTTCGAGCGCGTCGTCTTGCGCCAGCGCCGGCCGCGCGGGCTGCACGCCGGTGGCCAGCACGATGTGGTCCGTATCCCAGGCGCGGCCGTCGGCGCTGCGCACGCGGTGCGGCACGCCGATGGTCACGTCGGTGATTTCCGCTCGCACATGTTCCAGCGTGGCGTGCCCGGCCGCGCCTGCCAGCGCGCGCGCCAGGGTGTCTTGCAGGTAGTCGCCGTACACGCCGCGCGGAGCGAAGGCGTTGTCGGCCTCGGCGGGGGCGGCGTGACCATGGCGCACCAGCCATTGCGAGAAGTCTTCCAGCGCATCGGGGTGAAGGCTGAAGTTCAGCGCGGGCCCGTTGAGGTAGTGCGCCGGGTCTTGCGTGCTGTAGGCCAGCCCGCGCCCCGGCTCGGCACGCGGCTCGAACAGGTGGATGGCGAGCGGTGCGCTGCTGTCGCGCAGCAACCGGATGGCGGTCAGGGTGCCGGCCATGCCGCCTCCCACGATGGCGATGCGGCGTGGCTGGGAATCGGGTCGGGTCATGATGGTCTCAGGCGTTGGTGCCGGGCGGGTTGGCGTGTGCCGCGGCGCGCAGCGCCTGCTCGCCGGCGCTCACCAGGATGGCGTCGTTCTGCGGGGTATGGATGCGGCTGCACAGCACGTTGCGGTAATGGCGCTCAAGCGGGTTGCCGCGCGACAAGGCGGGGTTGCCGGCGAGCCTGACCGCAAGCTCGACGGCGGCGATGGCGTTGTCGGTGATGTTGAGCTTGAGCAGGTTGCTGTCCGTGGCGCTGGCCGGCGCGCCGGCATCGGCATCGGCGCTGAAGCGGTCCAGCAGGATGCGGTTGGCCAGCAGCCAGCTGTCGATGCGGCCCACCGCTTCCTGGAAGCGTGGCAGCGTGGCCAGCGGCGCGCCCAGGCTGCCGGGGGCGCGCAGGTTGAGCCACGCGACAAACCAGTCGCGGGCGCTGTGCGCCACGGCGTTGTACAGCGTGCCGAGCAGGGTGGATGTCCACACGGCCCAGGCCGGGTCATGGCGTTCCGCCCAGGCTTCGGGCAGGCGCAGGTCGACCGCATGGGCGGCGGACAGCGGGGTGTTGTCGAAGACCACGTCGTGGCTGCCGGTGGCGCGCATGCCGAGATGGTCCCAGGTAGGCAACACGGTGATGCCGGGCGCGTCGCGCGGCACCAGGAACACACCGGTGCGCGGGCTGGGCTCGTCGGTGCGGCCCCATACGGCCAGCCAGCTCAGCGCCGGGATGCCGGTGGAATAGATCTTGTGGCCCGACAGCAGCCAGCCGTCGCCCTGCCGGCGCGCCACCGTGGCCGGCAGGCCGCCGCGCGCGGGAGAGCCCAGCGCGGGCTCCACGCGCAGGGAATTGATCAGCGCGCCTTGTTCCACCGCGCTGCGTTGCACCTGTTCGCGGATGTCAGCCGGCCATTGCGTGTCCTGCGCCAGGTTGCGATGGCCGAGGATCTGCATCACCAGCACCAGTGCCGTGGACGGATCGCCCGCAGCCACGTGATGGACCACGCGGCGCGCTTCCGCCAGCCCGGCGCCGGCACCGCCGAGCGCGCGCGGCACGGTGAGGTCGAGCAGCCCGAGCTGGTGGAGTTCGGCGATGTTCTCGAAGGCAAAGGTGGCGTCGCGGTCATGCGTGGCGGCGCGTGCGGCAAAGCGCGCGGACAATGCGCGCAAGGCTTCGTCCGTGCGCAGGGGACGCGCCGCGCCGGCCGTACCGGTGGCATCGGGGGTTGGCGCGGCGGGCGTGAAGCCGCTTTCGCGATGCCACTCCGAAATCCGCTGCCGGCTGGTCGTGCCGGTGGGTTTCAAATGCATTCTTGCTCCTGTTTTGTCTGGTGGATGTTCAATGGCAGATCAGCCCGCTCTCGACCAGCATCATGTTGAAGGCGGCGTCGCCGGCGGCTGCATCTCGCAGCCGTGCAAGCCGCCCGTCGCGTTGCCAGCGCGCCAGCCAGTGCTCCAGGTAGCGCGCCGATTGCGCGTCAGGCTGGCGCAGCGTCAGCGTCGCGCCCTCGCCATCGAGCAGCAGCGGCGCCGCCGCGAAGAAGCGCCATTCCGGCAAGCGCATCACGCGCGCGATCAGCGCGGCATCTTCCGCCACCGCCGCGCACTCGCCACGGCGGAACGCCAGCAGCGACTGCAGCGGCGAGGGGTAGCGGCGAAGCCCGGCGCCAGCTCGGGTCAGGAGCGCCTGGAAAGGGCTGCCTTCGCTCACGCAGGCGGTCTTGCCGTCGAGCGCATCGAGCCGGCTTACCGGCGCGAAGCGCAGGGTCAGCAAAGTGCCGCGAGGCGTGCCTGGTGCCCGTACCGAGGCTGCGCGAGGATACGCGCCGTCCGCCGCCGCGCCAAAAGCGAGATCGATAGCGGGGTGCTCGTTGCCGCCGGCGCTGGCTACCGGCAAATGCCGCAGCCTGACCGGGACGCCCAGTGCACGGCCCAGTTCCGCGGCCAGCCCGGCTTCACCCGGATCGGGTTTTGCCACCAGCGGCCGGCCCGGCGGCGTCGGGCGCGGATACACATGCACGCCCACCACCAGTTCGCCACGCGCCTGGGCTTGGCGCAGCAGGGGACCGGGTTCGGCGTGCGATTGCCACGGCGTGCCGGCGAAGAGCCAAAGCGGCAGGGCGATCGCGCAAGCCGCCAGGGCGATCACGCCCGCCATGCGCCTTGTCGCCGCCGGGATGCCAGAGGGCAAGCGCGGCAGGCTACGCGTACGCATGCCGTCCGCCATGCCGCCTGGTAGCGGGTCGGGCCCCAGCCACCAGGTGCCGTGCAGATGCCAGAGCTCATCGGGCATGGCCGCCTCGCCTGCGTTGGCTTACCATCCCTGGCCCAGCCCCAGCAGGCCGAGGATCTCGCGGCGCAGCCGGATCAGTTCGGGGTCGTCGCGATGGCGCGGATAGTCGCGGTCGATCCTGAGTTCCGCCGTGATGCGGGCGGGGCGTTCGCTGAACACGATCACGCGCGTGGCCAGCAGCAGCGCTTCCTCCACGTCGTGCGTAACCAGCAGCGCGGTAAAGCGCGAGCGCTGCCACAGCGCTACCAGCTCGCCCTGCATGCTCAGGCGCGTCAGCGAATCGAGCTTGCCCAGCGGCTCGTCGAGGATCAGCAGGCGCGGCTCGTTGACCAGAGCGCGCGCCAGCGCGGCGCGTTGCGCCATGCCGCCGGACAGCTGGCGCGGATAGGCGCGGGCGAAGTCGGTCAGGCCCACGCGTGCCAGCGCATCGTCCACGCGGGCGCGCTGGCTGCCGAGCAAGCCGCGCGCTTCCAGGCCGAGCGCGGCGTTGTCCCATACGGTGCGCCACGGGTAGAGCGTGGGGTCCTGGAACACCACCACCCGGCTCGGGTCAGGCCCGCCGATCGGTACGCCATCCACCGCCAGCGTGCCGCGCCGTGGCGGCTCCAGCCCGGCCACCAGCCGCAGCAGGGTGGACTTGCCGCAGCCGCTGGGACCGAGCAGGGCAACGAACTCGCCCGGCTCCGCAGTCAGGCTGACGCGGCTGAGCACCGGCAGCACCTGGTCGCGCA
Organism: Cupriavidus sp. 05N39; assembly: GCF_056397325.1. Taxonomy (NCBI): domain Bacteria; kingdom Pseudomonadati; phylum Pseudomonadota; class Betaproteobacteria; order Burkholderiales; family Burkholderiaceae; genus Cupriavidus; species Cupriavidus sp. 05N39. The sequence goes on along the minus strand of NZ_JBFTNE010000070.1, from coordinate 17,459 downwards.
GCGTGAAATGATGGCTGACCTGGTCGATGGTCAGGCGCACGCCGTTGCCGGCGGCGCCGGCCGTGTCGATGGCAGCTTGCGCAGGCTGGGCCCGGGCGGGTTCGTCGAGCACGGCGCTTACCATTTGACCACTCCTTTTTGCCAGGCCAGCAGGCGGTCCCGCGAGCGGAACAGCAAGGTGATGAGCCCTGAGAACAGGATCGCCATCACCAGCAGCGCGCCGTACATGCTGGCGTAGGCGGCCCAGCCCTGGGCCCATTGCAGGTACCAGCCCAGGCCGGACTTGACACCCAGCATCTCGGCCACCACCAGCACCGAGAACGATGCGCCCAGGCCCATGAACAGGCCGACGAACACGCTCGGCAGCGCCGCGGGCACGGCGACTTTCAGCACCAGGAAGCGCTCTTTGGCACCGAGGGTGCGGGCCACGTCGTAATACGCCGGGTCCACCGCCGCCACGCCAGACCACGTCAGCACCGTGACCGGGAACCAGGTCGCCAGCGCCACCAGGAAGGTGGCCGCGCTGGCGCTGCTGGGAAAGGCGAAGAACACGATCGGCAGCCATGCCGTGGCCGGCAGCGGCCCCAGCAGGCGCAGCACCGGGTGGACCCAGTAGCCGGCGCGGCTCGACCAGCCGATGGCCACGCCGGTCAGGAAGCCCGCCAGCGCGCCCAGCAGGTAGCCGGTGGCCAGCAGGCGCAGCGAGTGCGCCACCGCGTCGGCCAGCCGCGCATAGTCCTCGAGAAACACTTCAAGCAGCGCTTGCGGCGGCGCGAAGAAGGGGCGCGGCAACAGGCCCAGCTTGGCGGTCACCAGTTCCCAGATCAGCGTCAGCGCCGCGAGCACCAGCAGCCACGGTCCGGCACGGCGCAGCGCGGCGCCGATGCCGCCCAGCCGGTGCTGCACGAATGCCAGCACCAGCAGCACGGCGGCGATACCCGCGAACAGCGAGGCGGTTTCATGCGTCAGTGGCCAGTCTTCCGGCTCGGGCCAGAACTTCACCACGGCGGCGACGGCCAGCCAGGCCGCCGCGGCCAGTGCGCCGGCCAGCCAGACACGCGGGATCGCGGGCGCGGGCAAGGCCAGGAAGTCATCGGGCGCGTCGAAGGCATCGTGTCCGGCAAGCGCCTGTGCGCTGTCCAGCGCACCGCGCTGCCCGTCAGCCGAGAACGTTGGCATAGATGCGCTCCGCGAATTTGCTGGAATCGGTGCCGGGCCGGATCACCGACACCAGCTTGAGTTCGTCGGTGTATTGCGCCAGCTCCTTCTTCAGGTCCGCGCCCACCGGATGGTGGCCGTGCGTATGGCTCTTGAGCATGGCCACCACATCGGCCTGYGGCACCTTGGCGAACTCGGCGAAATGCCGCGCCGCGCCTGCGGGATTGGCCACCGTCCAGTCCTGCGCCTGCAGCACGGCGTGGGTGAGCGCCGAGGCGGTCTGCCTGTCCTCGCGGATCAGGCTGCCGCGAATGCCGAGCACGCAGCAGGCGCGGTTGGCGTATTCGTCCGACAGGTTGGTGGCGACCTCGACCAGGCCGCGCTCCTTGCGCAGCAGGTAGGTGCGCGGGTCGCCGTCGGCGGCGGCCTGGGCTTCGCCTTTTTCCAGCGCGATGCCGAGCAGGTCGGCCGGGTACTGGCGCCACTGCACATCGCGCACGGGRTCGATGCCGCGCTTGGCCAGCAGGATGGAAAAGAAGTTCTTGGCCGGGCTGGCCATGTCGCTGACGGCCACGGTCTTGCCCTTGAGGCTCTTCAGGTCGGTCACGCCCGAGTTGCTCAGGGTCAGCAGCCGCATGCAGCCGCCGTGGGTGGCCGCCGTCAGCTTGACGTCGAAGCCTTGCTCGAGCGGCTTGAGCCAGCGCAGCGCCATGCCCACGCCGGCGTCCGCTTTCCTGGTGGCAATGGCTTCGAGCAACTGGTCGGTCGAGCCGCCAAAGTTGATCAGCTCCACGTCCAGCCCGTGGTTGCGGAAGATGTTTTCCTTCAGCGCCGCGGCAACCGGCGCCAGGCACACGGAACTGGCGTTCCAGGCCAGCTTGACCGGCTTGAGCTGGCCGGTGGCGGCGCTGGCCCTGGAGGTCCAGATAAAGGGCGCGACGCCGCCGGCGATGGCGAGCGCGCCGGCGGCCTGCAGCCAGCCGCGGCGGTTCAGGGCGCCCGTGCTGCGCGGATTGCCCTCGGGCGAGGAACGGTTGACTGCGGACGGCTGCTCTGGCTCTTGGTGCATGACACTCCTCGGTAGGCTGCGGGATGTGGACGATATGCACCATGCTAAGAACTGGTTCACTGCAACAGAACGAATTTGTTGGCACAAGCTTGCACGCCCACCGACTAATGCGGCGGCTGCATATGCTTGTACCGGCGCGAGGGCGTGGCCGGCAGTGGGGTAAGATCGCCGCTTTCCATTCCGGTCAGATCGATGCAAGCGCAGGCAGTCGCCGCCCCACGGCGGGTGGATATCGTGGTGTACCCCGGATTCAAGGCCATGGAGGCGGTCGGCCCCATGACGGTGTTCGACTACGCCAATGTGCGCCTGGCCCAGCGCGGGCAGCCACCGGCCTACGCCACCCGGATCGTCGCGCTGGAAACCGGCCCGGTGCGCTCCGACACGCTGATGACGCTGGAGGCCACGGCCCGGCTCGATACCGTGCTGCTGCCGGACATCGCCCTGATCGTGGGCGCGCGCGATATCGAGCGCGCCATGGACGAAGCCCAGGGCATCGTGCCCTGGGCGCGCGCGGTGGCGCCGCGCATCGGGCGGCTGATTGCGCTGTGTTCGGGCACCTTCTTCCTGGCCGCCGCGGGCCTGCTCGACGGGCGCCGGGCCACCACGCACTGGGGCGTGGCCGCGCTGCTGCGCCAGCGCTTTCCGGCGGTGGAAGTGGATGCGGACGCCATCTTTGTGCGCCAGGGCAACCTGTGGACCTCGGCCGGGGTGACTGCGGGCATCGACCTGGCGCTGGCCGTGGTCGAGGAAGACCTTGGCCGCGAACTGGCGCTAGACCTCGCGCGTGAACTGGTGGTCTACCTCAAGCGTCCAGGGGGGCAATCGCAGTACAGCCTGCATCTGGCCAGCCARGCCACCAGCCACGCCGGCATTCGCGGGGTGCAGGACTGGATACTCTCGGATTTGACGCACGACTTCACGATGGCGGAGATGGCGGGCCGGGTGGCGATGAGCGAGCGCAATTTCCGGCGCGTGTTCGCGCGGGAGACGGGTAGCAGCCCGATGGCGTTTATCGAGTCGGCGCGCATCGAAGGGGCGCGGCGGCTGCTTGAACAAGGCGAGCTGCCGCTCAAGTCCATTGCCGCGCGCACCGGATTTGGTTCGGACGAGGGGCTGCGGCGCGCGTTCCTGCGCCAGATGGGCATTACGCCGCGGGACTACCGCGAGCGTTTCGGGGTGGCGCAGCGATAGGCGCGGCTTTACTGGTTGCCTGAAGCCGCCGCGGCCGCCTGCGTAGCGCCCGGCGCGTTGGCGTGCAGCCCCGTATCCTGGCTTGCTGGCGTATCGGCCGCAGTGCCGCCCGGGCCGTTCTGGGCGCTGTCCTGCGAGCGCTGGCGGCCCCGGCCGCGGCTGCCGCCACGTCCGCTGGCGCCGATCGGCGCGGCATGGTTCTGCTTCAGTTCCTGATTGATGCTGTCCACCGTGCGCGGCGCAGGCGTCATGCGCGCAAAGTTGCTCTGGATGGCGTTCATGGCTTCGTCGCCAGCCGCGGGTGAACCCTGCGCGAAGGCGGCGGGTGACAACAATAGCGTGGCCACCACGGGAATCAGGCGAAAAGCGCGGGCGCTGCGGGTCATGTTGAAGTCCTTCGGCTGGCCGCAAGCCGCGTTCGGATGACGCGGTGACAGCGATCCAGGACACTACCAGCGCGGCCCGCCGCAACGCAAGGCGTCGCACGGCGGATTCCGTTTCATCGGGCGCCGGCGTGTTTCAACGTATTACCAGGCGGCGCCGCCTGCACCGGCGCTTACTCCAGGTTCTGCCCGATACGCCACAACACCCCGGACGGATCGAGCAGCACGAAGTCGCGCATCTGCCAGGGCTGGTCCTGTGGCGGCACGAGCCTGACGCCGTAGCGCCCGCCGATATCCTGTGCATTGACCTTGTCCCACCAGGCCTGCACATCTTCCACCAGCAAATGGGTCCAGCCCGTCCGCACATGGTCAGAGTTGCGCTACGTGATGCCGGATATGGTTCTCGATGAAGGTCGAGATGAAGTAATAGCCGTGGTCGTAGCCCTCGTGCCGGCGCAGCAGCAGCGGCTGCCCGACGGCGGCGCAGGCGGCCTCGAAGGCTTCGGGGTAGAGCTGTTCGGCGAGGAATTTGTCGGCCAGGCCCTGGTCGACCAGGATGCCGCGTGGGAAGGGCGCGCTGGCCTGGCGCCGCATCAGCGCCGAGGCGTCGTACTGCTCCCAGCTTGCGCGGTCCTCGCCCAGATAGCCGTTAAAGGCCTTCTCGCCCCACGGACAGCGCATGGGCGCGGCGATGGGCGCGAAGGCCGACACCGAGCGGAAGCGGCCGGGATGGCGCTGCGCCAGCACCAGCGCACCATGCCCGCCCATCGAATGGCCGAAGATGCCGACACGCTGCGGATCGGCGGGCAGCGCGGTGGTGACGAGGTCGAACAACTCCTGCGCCACATAGCTTTCCATGCGCCAGTGCTGGCTCCAGGGCGCCTGCGTGGCGTCCAGGTAGAAACCCGCTCCCGCGCCGAAATCCCATGCCTGCGCCTCGCCGGCGATGCCGGTGTCGCGCGGACTGGTATCGGGCGCCACCAGGATCAGGCCATGCTCGGCGGCAACGCGCTGGGCGCCGGCCTTGRTSATGAAGKTYTSCTCGGTGCAGGTCAGGCCGGCCAGGTAGAACAGCGCGGGCAGGCGCCGTTCGGGCTGGATCAATGCCTGCGCCGGCAGGAATACCGAGAACCGCATCGGCAGGCCGATGGTCGTCGAGGCGTGCCGATAGAAGCGCTGCACGCCGCCGAAGCAGCCGTGCTCTGAGAGTAGTTCGAGCATGGCGGGCCTCAGTACAGGACCACGGAGCGGATCGACTCGCCGCGCTTCATCAGGTCGAAGCCCTCGTTGATGCGCTCCAGCGGCAGGGTGTGGGTGATCARGTCGTCGATRTTGAKCTTGCCKTCCATGTACCAGTCGACGATCTTCGGCACATCGGTGCGGCCGCGCGCGCCGCCGAAGGCCGAGCCCTTCCATTCGCGGCCGGTGACCAGCTGGAACGGGCGGGTGGAGATCTCCGCGCCGGCCTCGGCCACGCCGATGATGATCGACTTGCCCCAGCCCTTGTGGCAGCACTCCAGCGCCTGGCGCATGACCTTGGTGTTGCCGATGCATTCGAAGGAATAGTCGGCGCCGCCATCGGTCAGCTGCACGATATGGTCCACCACGTTCTCCACCTCGTTCGGGTTGATGAAGTGGGTCATGCCGAACTTGCGGGCCATGGCCTCGCGGCCGGGGTTCAGGTCCACGCCGATGATCTTGTCCGCGCCCACCATCCTGGCCGCCTGGATCACGTTCAGGCCGATGCCGCCCAGGCCGAACACCACCACGTTGGCGCCGGCTTCCACCTTGGCGGTGAACAGCACCGCGCCCACGCCGGTGGTCACGCCGCAGCCGATGTAGCAAACCTTGTCGAAAGGGGCATCCGGACGGATCTTGGCCAGGGCGATCTCCGGCACCACGATGTGGTTGGCGAAGGTGGAGGTGCCCATGTAGTGGAAGATCGGCTTGCCGTCGATGGAGAAGCGCGAGGTGCYGTCGGGCATCAGGCCCTTGCCCTGCGTGGCGCGGATGGCCTGGCACAGGTTGGTCTTGCGCGACAGGCAGAACTTGCACTGGCGGCATTCCGGCGTGTACAGGGGGATCACATGGTCGCCGGGCCTGAGCGAGGTCACGCCGGGGCCCACGTCGGTAACGATGCCTGCGCCTTCGTGGCCCAGGATGGYCGGGAAGATGCCTTCAGGATCGGCGCCGGACAGCGTGTAGTAGTCGGTATGGCAGATGCCGGTGGCCTTGATCTCCACCAGCACTTCACCGGCGCGCGGGCCGTCCAGGTCGACTTCTTCCACGGTCAGCGGGGCACCGGCCTTCCAGGCGATGGCGGCTTTGGTCTTCATGATGTTGTCCTTGGTAGTGGTGGCAACTTGCGTGCCGGCCCGATGTCTGGGGACGCATACCAGTGCCGTGCGGGACGAGCCAGGCACGGCACCGTTGGTCAGCGACGACTATACGCCCACGCGGTTGGCCGCGGATGCCCGAGGCGGCGGATTTGGCCTCGGGCGCCCCTTGTTTGGCCGAAATCGTGGGTTGCGCGGGGCGGGACGGCTGACCGGGCGGCTGCAGTCCRGATGCCGGTTCGGCCAGGGTTTTGGCATCGGCCCGGAGAGATTCCGACTGGCCGACGCGGCCAGCGCAGGGTCGACCAGCGCGCGCTGCCGCCCCTTGCCTGGATCGGGGCAGGGTCAGGGCAGGGTCATGGCAGGGTCAGGGCATATCGAATTGATCCGATGGCTTGCTCTGATCCAGCTCCGGCAAACCTGCGGAATACATCACCGCCCAGTTGTCCGGACCTAGCCCTCCGTCACGGCAGGGTAAGCTGCCGACGCGCTTGCCGTCCTTCTCGACGACAAGCCCTTCCTTTTCCCAGCCCTTGCCGCTGCCGGCGTAGACCACATAGTCGTAGCCCCCGTTGGAGAACCGGAAGTAATCGGTGCCGCCACCTGAGTAAGCGGTGACGCCCCACCGGAAGTGCTTGCGCGGATCATCCGTGAGTTTCGGGTAAGCAAGCTCGACGGCCCCCTTTTTTCCAAAGCGGTACTGCACGTACCCTTTCGTTTTGGAAAGATCCGGCGAAGCGCAAAGCGATACAACCTTGTTGCCTTTGACCGTGCATGAGAACGCAACATTCTCGGCCGCCGCGCACAGCGATTCATGTGCCAGTGCGGTAAGCGAAAACATCGAAAGCAGCAGGGCGCCAACGACGCGATGCGGGTGGGACATGAATGACTCCAGTTGAATGACTCCGGTCAATCGAGCAGGGCGCCCTGCTCGAACGCGACAAATTCGCAGCCGTAGTGGTGTACCGCATCGCCGTCGGTATGCACCGACTGGTAACGTACCACGCGAACCCCCATCTCCAGGCTTGCCAGCGTGCCAAAGCGCAGCCTGCCTTTGGGCAGCAACGTCCCGACGGCCAGGGCATTCGTACCTGGTGTGCGCGAGCGCAGGCCCACCCCGGACGCCGAAAGATCGGCAATGTCCAGGATGAGTCCGGTGCCGTCAGGCAACTCGGCCTCGAATGTGTACTGGTAATCCAGCGTCTCCGCCCTGTAGTCCCGCCGCCGTTGCACCTGGGACAGTTTTTCCGGGAACGGCACCGAGAACGCGGCGGCGCCGGAGAACAGGGAGCGGGCCGGGGCGCCCAGGCAAAGCGTGAGCGACACATCATCCAGGACAGTCGAAAGTTCGCTTTGCGCGCAGGCCAGTACTGCCTCATTGTCAGGCTCGCTGACGTATCCCTGGAGCGTAAACGTGCGGGCTGGCCCATCCACGGACAGTACTTTCGTGTGCAGTGTGCGCCCGTCCGGCAAGCGCAAGTCGAGGCTGCGCTCCTGCATGGCCAGGATGTCCAGTATCGCGTGGATCTCACCCTCAAGGGCGTACTGGAACCCGTCCGATGACGGCGGGTTGGTCGAAGCGGAGTCAAGTCTATTCATGGATTGGAATGGCTGGTGAACGATCTGACGCGAGGCGTCGGCCCGGCGCGGAGTCAGGCCCAGGCTGGCAAGCGAAAGCGGAAAGAAATGTGACCGCGAAACGACTCCTAACGGCGGGAGCGATCAAATCTTTAGCCCGCCGGGGAAGGGCGGAATGGCGCCGAATGGAAAAGATGGGGAAGAGAGCGCTGGATTTCTCAAGAACCTGTCTGGCAATGCCGTTAGAGCGGTCGGCATGCAACGGAACATGCGATGCAACGAATATGCCCTCGAAGCTGGAAAGTCGCGAGAAACGTCCGATCGAATACCTTGAATGAGTTAGTCCCGATGAATCGTAGCGCTAGCGCCGCAGTGTTCCCGGACCAGTCTGCAATACCATCATGGCCTCGAACGCCTTAGGCGCGCCTTTGCCGCTCCCGTGGGCTGCTGGCAGCCATATCGAACGGCTCAGCGATCCGGGCCGGATACTTCAGATCCTGCAGGATCTGGCCCGCGTGCGTACCCGGCTCCATCTTCAACCTGTGCAGGAGTGGCGGGTTGCTTCGTGCTTTCTGTCCGTCGACCCATCCAGAGGCACCTGCGTGCTTGCCTGGTGCCGCAACGGCCTGGAACTGGAAGCGATCCTGAACGCCAGCGAACTGGCCGCCTCGGCATCGCTGGGCGATATCACGTTCCACTTCCGGTTCGCCACGCCGGCAGTCACCCGCTTCGACGGCGGACCGGCGTTTCTCGCTTCCTTGCCGGCCGGGATCTATATGGTTCCGCGCCGCAGGCATTTTCGCGTCCGCCTGCAGCAGGACAGGGACTTTCGCTGCCAGATCCTGTTAAGCGACGGCCAGCTTGTGGAAATGGAAGTCGCGGACCTGTCCGTATCCGGGGTGGGCTTGCGCTCCATGCGCATCGGACCGGGTCAGTTGCCGGTCGGGACCAGCATCGCGCAATGCTGCCTGGATCTTGGCGACCTGGGTGCGATGAAGCTTGCGCTGCAGGTGGTGCGGCATCGAAAGGCATGGCACGGCAACGAGGCGTACAACCATTTCGGCTGCCGCTTTGGCCAGATGGATGCGCAGAGCGGCAAGTGGCTGCAGCGCATGGTGTTTGCCCTGGAGCTGGCGGGCCGCCCGTGAGCAAGGCGCCCGGCAGGATCGCCATGCCGCCCGGAGACGGGCCAGCCTGCGCCGGTCCCCGCAACAACGGCGCCACTGCATCCGGCACCGCCATCTCGAAACGCAGTTCCGCACCAGGGAGCGCCTGGCTCGGCTTTTGCGCCAGCGGGCGCGCGAGGATGCCGGTGGTGCCATGGCCCGCCGGATCTGACGGGCCGTCGCGCTCAGTATCCTGGGTATCGAGGCTGCGGCGCTTCCTGATAGTAATAGGGCGCCGGCTGTGGCGCGCATGGCACATAAGCGCGATCGTAATCGCGATAGCAATATCCCGGCGGCGGCCCATAAGCCGGCCCATAAGCCGGCGCGGGCGGGGCGGCCATGACGACCGGCTGGCTGGCCACGGCGGTACCGACCACGGCCAGCCCGACGAGGGCGCCGATGGCCAGCGCGACAGCGCCGGCTGAGTCGCCGTCACCGTGGCCGCGTCCGCGTGCGGAGGCAGGACCCGCGGCCAGCAGCGCGGCGGTGAGCAGGCCTGCGCCGACGATGCGGGCGGCACGATTGGGTTTGCGCATGACTGACTCCTTGTGGCTGCATGTGAGGGCCAGCGACAGTGACAGCGGCTGGCCTTGCAGGCATCTTAGGGGTCAGGCGTCGCCGGAATCTGTCCACACGGTTAGCAGATGTAACGCTGGAGCCATGGCGATCAGGGCGCCGGACTCGGCGGCGACGGAGGTGGCGAAGCGTCGGGTACCGGGGCAGCCTGCGGCGCCGGGGCCTGCCTGTCAGGAGCCTTTTGCTTGTGCTTCCTGTGTTTCTTGTGCCGCGGCGGCTGTGGCGGCAGGGGCTTTTGCGTGGCGCGCTCGCCTTGCGGCGTTTGCGGCTCGGGCGGCGGCAGCGCGGCGCAGGCCATGCCACTGATGGCCAGGGCGGTAAGCAGGGCGGCTGCCTTGTACATCGAAATTCCGGACTTCATCAGGACTCCTCGAAAAATAATCCGYCACAATCGTCACAACTCTCGGCAAATGCGGGGGCTGAAGTGCAGGAAAACACCTGAACCGTGTATCGCATTTGCCTCCCGGCGTATCTGGCGAGCGTACTCAGGCACCGCCCCGGTCGCGAGGCGCCGCCGCCAGGCGGGCGGTGGACGCCGGCGATGCGGTCCCGTGCTGGCCTTCATGCTGGCGGCCAAGCCACCATCCCAGCCAGGCCCATCCCAATGCCAGCGCAGCCCCGGTGAGCGCCACCACGGCCGGGTGGCCGGATAGCCCGTCAATGGCGGTCTTGATCCAGGCGCTGACCGCATCGCCGGCGCGATAAACGGCGGTGTCGATCACGTTCTTGGCCTTGTATTTGGTTTCGGCATCCACCACCGTGAACAGCATCTCCCGGCCCGGCCGCAGCAATGCATATTCGCCCACCCGGCGCAGGATCATCACGCCGGCCAGCACGCCGAAGGCTGGCCATAGCGCCAGCACCAGGAAGCCCGCCGCCACCGCCAGCGGCACCGCGCTGAGCAGGGAAGTCACGCCATAGCGCCTGGCGACACGGCCCGAGAAGAACACCTGCACCACAATGGTCAGTGCCTGCACGATGGCGTCGATGGCGCTGAAGACCTGCGTCTGCTGCGTGCGGCTGGGAAAGGTCTGTGCCACCAGCCTGGCCTGCTCGAAGTAGAGAAAGGTGCTGGCGGTGGCCAGCAGGATCACGAACAGGCTGATGCCCAGCAGGTAGCGCGAACGCGCCACCAGCGTCAGGCCGGCCCAAAGCCCGCCGCCTATGGGCCGGGCCGGGTCCTGAGCCGGGACCGGATCGTCCGCCGCCGGCACACCGGCACCGGCGCGCCGGCGCCAGCCGAACAGGTAGCCCACGCCGGGCAGCGTGGCCGCCAGCAGCGCGGCGGACAGCAGCATCAGCCCGGTCAGGCCGATGCGCGGCACCAGCCAGCCGCCGAGCAACGGCCCGGCGAGTCCGCCCGCGCTGGCGCCGGCGGCCAGCAGGCCGAACAGGCGCCGCGCCTGGCCGGGACGGAATACATCGGCCATCAGGCTCCACGCCACCGACACCACGAACAGGTTGAACACCGACAGCCAGACGTAGAACACCCGCGCCAGCCAGATACTGTCTGGCGCGGCGCGCGTGGCCAAGGCAAAGCCCAGCAGGTTGGCGATAAAGAACGCATAGACCCACGGCACAAAGCGCCGGCGCGGCAGGCGCGCGCTGCACAGGCCATAGCAGGGAATCGCCACCAGCATGACCACGAAGGTGGCGGTGAACAGCCATTGCAGGTTCTGCACACCACCGGCGATACCCATGGTCTCGCGCACCGGACGCAGCATGAAGTAGCTGGCGAACAGGCAGAAGAAGAACAGGAAGCCGGCCGCCACCGCGCTGCCTTCGCCGGGCTGGATGCCGAGGCCGTGCCGGGCCGCTTGCGTGGTGCTGGCCATGACCGGCTCAGGCCAGCAGCGCGGCGATGCGCTCGCGCTGGCGGGCATCGGGCATGCGGCCCAGGCCCGCGCCGAGGTTGTCGCGCATGTTCCTGGGCTTCGACGTGGCGGGGATCGCCGCCGTCACGGCGGGATGGCTGACAATGAATTTCAGGAAGAGTTGGCCCCAGGAGTCGCAGTCGATCTCGCCGGCCCAGGGTGGCAGCGGGCGGTCCTTGACCGCGCGGAACAGCCGGCCGTCCTGGAACGGGCGATTGACCAGCACCGCCACGCCGCGCTCCTGGCACAGCGGCAGCAGCGTGCGTTCGGCATTGCGCTCGGCGACCGAGTAATTGAGCTGGACAAAATCCACGCGTTCGCTGCGCACGATCTGGGCCAGCGCCTCGTGCGCGTCCTCGCGGTAGTGGGTGATACCGGTATAGCGCGTCTTGCCGCGTTCCTTCAACTGGCGGATAAAGCGCAGGTTGTCGCGCCAGTCGATCAGGTTGTGCACCTGCAGCAGATCGACGGTTTCGCTACGCAGGTCGCGCAGCGACTGCGCCCACTGCGCCGGCGCGTTGGCGGCCGACGCCGAGATCTTGGTGGCCAGGAAGACCTTGGCGCGGGCGCTGGCATCCAGCAGCAGGTCGCCGGTAACGGCCTCGGCGCTGCCGTAGCTGGGCGCGGTGTCGATCACCGGGCCGGCCGTTTGCAGCAGCAGGGCCATGACCTCGGCCAGCGGCGCGCGCTCGCCGGGCCCGGTACCCACGTTGAAGGTATCGGCGGTGCCCATGCCGATCACCGGCAGCGTTTCGCGGCCGCCGGGCAGCGCACGGCGCAGGGGGGGCGGGGAGGGCGGGGCAGCGAGCGCGGCGACGGGCAAGGCCAGGCCGGCGGCAAGCAGCATGCTGCGGCACAGGAAGCTGCGTCGATCAGATGGCATGACGGTCTCCTTGCTGGTGGGCACGGATTCTGGCGGCCGGGATTCCCGGTGCTGCGGCATATGGTCACGGCTTCGCATCGCGCACTCCGGCTGGATTAAGCTGGATGCCCCGGTCCGGGGCATCTTCTCACAGATAGGAATCCTGCTGCCATGGTCGCTTTGGTCGCTCTTCTGCTGGTCTGCATCTACCTGTTGCTTGCCGGCGTGCATGTCTACTGGGCGTTGGGCGGCTCCCTGGCCAAGGATGCGGCGGTGCCCCGCATTCCGCGCAAGGTATCCCCAGGCGAAGGGGCTGCCGCGGTGCCTGCGATGGTTCCCGCTTTCACGCCTTCGCGCACCGGCACGCTGATGGTGGCCGTCGGGCTGGCGGTGGTGGCATCGATGGTGGCCGCGCGCGCCGGGCTGTTCGCCGCGCCATCCACGGGGCCGCTCCTGCAATGGGCCATCGGCCTGGTGGCGGTGGCCATGCTGGCGAGGGCGGTGGGCGATTTCCGCCTGGTTGGTTTCTTCAAGCGCATCACCGGCTCTCCGTTTGCGCGGCTGGACACGCGGGTCTATTCGCCCCTATGCGCAGTCCTGGCCGCCGGCCTGGCGTACGTGGCGATCCTGCCAGCCTGATCGTCCTTCCTGCTTCCGCCGGCGGCCCGCGCGGTATCGCCGGAACCCCCGATTGCAAATTGGGGGCGAGCGCCTGAAAATGCCCCTCATCCAAGACCGGGCGCCGCGGCCAGGGGCCGTGGCAAGAGGCTGAACGGGAGACGGGAGACCACGATGCGCACCCAGGTAGCGATCATCGGTGCCGGGCCGGCGGGCCTGCTGCTGGGGCATCTGCTGCGCCGCGCCGGCATCGATGCCGTGGTCATCGAGGACCGCAGCCGCCAGCACGTCGAGGCGCGCATCCGCGCCGGCGTGCTGGAGCAAGGCACCGTGGACCTGCTGGTGGCCTGCGGCGCGGGCGAGCGCCTGCAGCGCCAGGGCCTGCGCCACCACGGCATCGACCTGCTGTTCGGCGGACGCCGCCACCATATCGACCTGTCCGGGCCGACCGGGGGCCGTGCCATCACCGTGTACGGCCAGCACGAGGTGGTCAGGGACCTGATCGCCGCGCGCCTGGCGGATGGCGCGCCGTTGCTGTTCGAGGCCAGCGGCGTGGCGCTGCACGGCATCGATGGCAAGGCGCCCGGCGTCACGTTTGCACACGGGGGGCGGCGCCACACGCTGCATTGCGATTTCATCGCCGGATGCGATGGCTTTCGCGGCGTCTCGCGTGGAGCGATTCCAGCATCCGCGCTGCAGGTGTTCGAGCGGACCTATCCCTTTGCCTGGCTCGGCATCCTGGCCGAGGCCGCGCCAGCCGCGCGGGAGCTGATCTATGCCAGTCATGCGCGCGGCTTTGCCCTGTTCTCGATGCGTTCGCCGCAGATCACGCGGCTTTACCTGCAATGCCGTCCCGGCGAGGATCTCACCCTGTGGCCAGATGCGCGGATCTGGCAGGAGCTGCACGCCCGCCTGGAGACCGGCGACGGCTGGCGGCTCAACGAAGGCCCGGTGCTGCAAAAGGGCATCACGCCGATGCGCAGCCATGTGGTGGAGCCCATGCAATATGGCCGGCTGTTCCTGGCCGGCGACGCGGCGCATATCGTCCCGCCGACCGGCGCCAAGGGCATGAACCTGGCGGTGGCCGACGTGCGCACGCTGGCACGCGCGCTGGCGGCACACTATGGTGAACGCCGCGAAGACCTGCTGGCGGCGTACTCCGCCACCTGCCTGCGGCGGGTCTGGCGCGCCGAGCATTTCTCCTGGTGGATGACTTCGCTGCTGCATCGTTTCCCTGACCAGACCCCCTTTATGGCGCGGCTGCAGCGCGCCGAGCTGGAATACGTTGCCGCTTCACCGGCCGCGGCCGCGTCTCTCGCGGAAAACTACGTCGGGCTGCCCTTTGCCGCCTTCGAGGGCGAGTGAACCCCATCCATCCCTTTGGAAAGACAGGAGACTTCATGACTCAGCGCAGTGGACGGGCCTCATCGCAACGCGGGGAGGGCCGGCGATGATCGCCAGCTTCCTTGGCGTGCTGTTCGACGGGCTGGCCTACGGCTGCCTGCTGTTCCTGATCAGTGTCGGGCTCTCTGTCACCATGGGCCTGATGAATTTCGTCAACCTGGCCCACGGCGCATTCGCCATGTTCGGCGGCTACGTCGCGGTGGTGCTGATGAGCCGCGCCGGCGTTCCCTTCCTGGCGGCGCTGCCGCTGGCCTTCGCGGGTGCCGCGGTGGTGGGCTGGGGGCTGGAGCGCACCTTGTACCGGCGTCTCTACCGCGCCAGCCATCTCGACCAGGTCCTGTTTTCCATCGGGCTCACCTTCATGGCGATCGCCGCCGCGACCTACGTGTTCGGGCCCGGACAGCAGCCGGTGGAGCTGCCCGCTTTCCTGCGCGGGCAGGTGCGGCTTGGCAGGCTGGATCTTGGCGCCTATCGGCTGTTCCTGATCGGCGTGGTGGTGGCGATCACCGCCGCGCTGGGCTGGCTGGTGGCCCGTACGCGCTTTGGCGCGCAGGTGCGCGCGGCGGTGGACAACCAGCAGGCGGCGCGCGGTCTCGGTATCAATGTGGAGCGCGTATTCAGCCTGACCTTCGCGCTCGGTTCTGGACTGGCGGGCCTGGGTGGCGGGCTTGGCATCGATGTGCTGGGCCTCGATCCTTCCTTCCCGCTCAAGTACATGGTGTATTTCCTGCTGGTGGTGGCGGTGGGCGGCGCGGGCACCATCCGCGGGCCGCTGGTGGCGGCGCTGCTGCTGGGCGTGGCCGATGTGGCCGGCAAGTACTACGTGCCGGCGGTGGGCGCCTTCGTCATCTATGCGCTGATGGTGCTGTTGCTGGTGCTGTTCCCGGCCGGTCTCTACGGGAGGCGGGCATGAGCGCGCTGGACAAGGTATCCGATGTGGCCAGCGCGGGTGGCGGCGTACTGCGCCCGCGCCTGCCGGACGGACGCTGGCGAGCCGGCGAGATCGTGTTCTGGCTGCTGCCGGTGGCGGCCTGGTTCCTGTTGCCCGGCTACCTGATACTCGGCAGCCAGGTGCTGATTACCGGCCTGTTCGCGCTGTCGCTGGATTTGTTGCTGGGGTACGCGGGCATCGTCTCGCTCGGGCATGCGGCGTTCTTCGGGCTGGGCGCCTACACCGCCGGCCTGCTGGCCGCGCATGGCTGGGGCGAGCCGTTGTCGGGTCTGCTTGCGGCGGGCGCGGTGGCCGGCGTGGCGGGCTGGCTGGCGAGTTTCCTGGTGGTGCGCGGCGGCGACCTGACCCGGCTCATGGTCACGCTGGGCATCGGGCTGATGCTGTTCGAGGCGGCCAACAAAGCGGCCTTCCTCACCGGTGGCGTGGACGGGCTGGCGGGCGTCACCATGTCGCCGCTGCTCGGGTTGTTCGAGTTCGATCTGTTCGGCAAGACCGCCTACCTCTACAGCCTGGTGGTTGTCTTCGTCCTGTTTGCGCTGGTGCGCAGGCTGGTGGACTCCCCCTTTGGACTGTCGCTGCGGGGCATGCGCGAAGGGGCGCGCCGCATGCCCGCGCTGGGCGTCAACGTGCCGCGCCGGCTCGGCGCGGTATTTGCCGTGGCGGCGGCGCTGGCCGGCGTGGCCGGCGGGCTGCTGGCGCAGACCACGCAGTTCGTCGGCATGGACGTGCTGGGCTTTCCGCGCTCGGCGGAGTTGCTGGTGATGCTGGTGCTGGGCGGCGCGGGCAGGCTGTACGGCGCCCTGGTTGGCGCGGCGGTCTTCATGATCGCGCAGGATGTGCTGGCGGGCATCAATCCGGTCTACTGGCAGTTCTGGATCGGCCTGTTGCTGGTGGTGACCGTGCTGTTCGCGCGCGGCGGCGTGATGGGCGCCGTTGACGCCTTGCGCGGCATGCGCCGCAAGCCGGACGGAGACCAGCCATGACGGCCATCTTGCGCACGGAAGGGCTGTCCAGGTCCTGGGGCGGGTTTGCCGCCAACAGCGAGATCTCGCTGCGTTTCCCGCCGGGCGCGCGCCATGCCCTGATCGGGCCGAACGGCGCCGGCAAGACCACCTTCATCAACCTGCTGACCGGCGCCTTGCCGCCCAGCAGCGGCACCATCTGGCTCGGCGACGAGGACATCACGCATCTGCCGCAGCACGCGCGGGTGCGGCGCGGCATGACGCGCACCTTCCAGATCAACACCTTGTTCCCTGGGCTGACCGTGCTGGAATCCGTGGTGCTTGCGGTGGCCGAACGCAGCGGCGCTACACGTATCTGGCATCGCACCGTGGCATCGCAGAGACCGCTGGCCGACGAGGCCATGGCGGTGCTGACCAGCCTGCGCCTCGACCGCGATGCCGATACCGAGACGCGCAACCTGCCTTATGGCAAGCAACGCCTGCTCGAAATCGCACTGGCGCTGGCCACCCGGTCCGCCATCCTGCTGCTGGACGAGCCCGCGGCCGGCATCCCGGCCGGCGAGAGCGCCGAGCTGTTTGGCGTCATTGCCGGCTTGCCGCGCGACATCACCATCCTGTTTATCGAGCACGACATGGACCTGGTATTCCGCTTTGCCGAGCGCATTACCGTGCTGGTCGGCGGCCGTGTGCTCACCGAAGGCACGCCGGCGGAGATCGGCGCCGATCCCCGCGTCAGGGAGGTGTACCTCGGGGAGGCCGCGCATGACTGAATTGCTGCGGGCAGAAGGGGTGTGCGCGGGCTACGGCGAGGCCGTGGTGATCGACGGGATCGACCTGACGCTCCGCGCCGGTGAGAGCCTGGCCCTGCTGGGCCGCAACGGCGTGGGCAAGAGCACGCTGCTGTTGACCCTGATGGGCCTGACGCGGCTGCGGCGCGGCAGCCTGCACTGGCAAGGGCGCGACCTGTCGCGGCTGGCAGCCCACCAGCGTGCCGCCGCCGGGCTGGGATGGGTCCCGCAGGAGCGCTGCATGTTCCCGTCGCTGACGGTGGAGGAGCACCTGACGGCGGTGGCGCGGCCGGGCTTCTGGAACGTCGCGCGGGTCTATGAGATCTTCCCGCGATTGCAGGAGCGCCGGGGCAATCTGGGCAACCAGTTGTCGGGTGGCGAGCAGCAGATGCTGGCAATTGGCCGGGCGTTAATGGTAAACCCGGTACTGCTATTACTGGACGAACCGATGGAAGGTTTGGCACCTATTATTGTTCAGGAATTGCAGAACGTGATCCGCCGCTTGATAGACGAAGGCGGCATGGCTGTGATTGGGTGATTGG
>NZ_JBFTNE010000069.1:0-38283 GCF_056397325.1 Cupriavidus sp. 05N39 | reverse complement strand
CGTCGGGGTTGACCAGGGCCGCCTTTTCCATGGCCAGGCGCAGCAGGTAGGCGTTGAGCTCGTTGTCGTCCTTGATATAGCGCTCTTCCTTGCCGTGCTTGATCTTGTACAGCGGCGGCTGGGCGATATACACGTGGCCGCGCTCGATGATGTCGGGCATCTGGCGGTAGAAGAACGTGAGCAGCAGCGTGCGGATGTGGGAGCCGTCCACGTCCGCGTCGGTCATGATGATGATGCGGTGGTAGCGCACCTTGTCGAGGTTGTAGTCGTCCTTGCCGATGCCGTGCCCAGCACGTCTCCCTAGAGATCCCGAAAGGGCAAGACAAAATCACGCTATCGCGGATGAGCGTTTTCATCACTCACCCAACACGGCAGGCTGACTCGATGACACCCCAGGACGTTCTAACAGGTGCCCCATACAACGGCCCTTGGCTCGTAGCGTATTGCTCGATTTTGGACGGAGAGAAGCCACGAAGCCACTGAAGTTGGTCTAGCCAGCGGAGTTGTACACACCAATACACTCCGCGCGGTTCCGGGTAGTCCATTGCAACCATGCCGGCCAAGGATATCTCTTCCGCATCAGACACGATCCGAGCGAGTGCAATCTGCTGCGTGGAGGGACAGTAGAGAAGAAGAAGTTGGCTGTGTAGTAGATCTGCACCAGCCTGGACTCCACCACTTCTGCCTTCCGCTCGAACATTGTAGGCCTTACGTTGCTCGATCCAGCGCCAATGCTCTCGGCTCTTCACGAACCCCAAAAGCACAGTGGTTTCGGGCGACGGCGTGGCGAGCAAGCGGGCAGATTGACCGGACAACGGTTCACCATACGCCTCCTCCAGCCAGTATCGCCCCCGCTCATGCCTGGTCAGGCGGGTTGCCACGTGATCAAGCACTTCACTGATAAACCGCTGCAATGCAGGTGCACCACTGGCGCTACCAATATCAGTTGGCCGAAGCGCAAAAGCACCGAGCCCTGGCAGTAGCTCATGGTATTCGAGATACTGATTGCTTCCTTCCTCGCCGTCGCCACCCGGATAGAGCACGTAGGCCCCTGCGGTCCGTCGGATGGCATCGCGGTAAGCATGCATCTTGAGGAGGTCTGCACGCAAAGCCCCCCCGCGTACCAGACTGACTGGCCCCTGTTGCAGGCCGGCATCCTCTTCCACGTCATCACCGGCGCCAAAGATTTCTTTGAGAAACTCGACCCGATACTTGGCGTCGAAATGAAGAGCGATCGGCTCAAAGGCGGCTGGCTCCCCTTCCGCCGGGCCAATCAGCAGAGAGTAATCTGGGCGCATTGGCCTTGTCCACGAAGCTACACCTCCCGAACCGGCGCGATAGGTCCGGTTAAAACAGAGCTCCACCACCATGCGCCGTCCAAAACGCTCTACCTCTCCCTTGAGAACAGTTTCAACGCCCGACTGAATCCCAACAGTAAGACCATCTTTACGCGACCGCACCAATGGCGTCATGTCAAATGTCTGTCCGACCAAATCGGCTACGACCTGCGCTAGCTGGATGAATGCCCAATATTCATAAAGTGTGGCGACATCCCTCAACCCCGCGCCATATTCCTCGGACGAATCATGCCAGGATAGGCGGGCTGCAAACTCAAGCTCAACATAGGCCTTAAAGATGTCCCTGTAACCCTCGCGCTTCTGCAGGACCTGATCATCAGCGGGAAATCGCACCATCTTACCCACCTCGGCAAACAGGTCGTGGTGCAGGATCTTCTCCAGCTGTGTCATAACAGCGGCGATTTCGCGGCGGCCCCGAGTAGTTGCCGGTGTCGGCTGCCCCATTGCAAGGCCTAGATCGATATCACCAAGAATCTGAGACCAATGTTCAAGGGCAAACTTCACGAAGCGATTGGGTGTTGTGTCATGCGTCGCCTCGGTTCGCCGGCGCTCAAGCCGTGAAGGCACGGAGGGAATGGTGCCGCCCGGCCATGCGGATCGTTGCCCGGCCTTGGCAAGCTGCCGTAGGACGTGAGAGTCCGCGCGCATTCCACTGCCAGGCCGAACAAATTCGCTGGCCACGTCCCACGCAGTGTGTGGCCGGCGAAGAACCTCTCGAATAGCCCCTTGAAAGCTCTCACTTTCTAACAAGGCTCGCAAGAACGTGAAGCGCTGATAGAGCGTCACCGCGTCTCGCGTATCATCCTGCTCAAATCGAGCGTCGCTGACCGCGAAGCGGTCCATCACAAGCTCCGTCATTCGCTCAGCGATATCGCGAAGCATCCAACGATACTCAGAGAGGTAAGTGAGCTTTCGGGAACGTACCTCGATCTCCTGCTGCCCCAGCACGACAGGACCCTCGCGGAGCACGACGCGAACGGTACCGGTCGATAGTCCGGGTCGGAGACGACCTGACAGCCCTTCGACAGTGTCGGGCTGAAAGATCTCCTCAGGGTCTGCGGTGATACTACATATACCCGGTGCAAGGTTCTTCCATGTGTATCGGTACTCCATTCCCTCCAGCAACTCCATGGCGCAGACAGTCTCATCGCCATACTGGAGCCCGGCTGAAGCCCAGAGCGTCGCGGGCGATGCGCTACCTCTCCGAGGCAACACCGCTACATTCAGTACGGCGACGGTCGCGCCAGACGGCGAAAGCAATGGAGTCGATGCTTCGGAAACGGTACGCACGACTTACTCTGTGAAGCTAGCGAATTGGTTTGCACGTAGGCTGCGGAGCATGCGAAGAATCTTCGCGTACGAAGTTGGTAGCTCAGCGCCTTGCGCCGGTATCTCTTCAACACCTGCGGTTTGCAGCTTGTCGTCACTCGTGATTGACGCGGGCAGATCACGACAGAACTGGGCGAGAGCCAGTAGTGGGAGTTCGAGGCGTCGCCGTGATCCGTGTAATCTAGGCAAAACCTTCTGCATAACGATCCGATCCAGGACTGCGTTCAGACCACTGATACCAGCTTCTTCTGCCAGCGATGCAAACCGAATCGCCTCATAGAACACTCGATGACCGAACTCAAGGTTATAGCGACTTAGCAGTTCGTGAAGGTGCTTCAGGCGCGGAGTAAGCTCATCAATTGAACCGCTTTGGTGAGTCAAATGCCAATCATCGTCTCGCGCGATGGTCAGCAAGCCTCTCACCAGCTCGGCATCGCCCGGAGCGCACGGCGTAGGCTTCCGCGCCTCAATCGATAGGTCGCTCGACTGCACGCGAAACTCAAAGGTGTTGGCACGATCCAGTACCTTTGGCGAGAACATATAGGTAGTTTCGTCAACGTTGACCGTGCCAACTATCCACAGATTGCGTGGGATTGGTACTCTTGCGTCCTCGCCGGCACGCACACGCCAACATCCATCCGTACCTCGTTGAAGATTTGGTAGGCAAGGTTTGTCAGACTCCATACCAGACAGCACGTCTGCGAAGTAGCGCTCTACGTGCGCAAGATTCATTTCGTCTAGCAGCAAGACGTATGGATGCTGCGGGTCTGCAACTGCCTTCAAGATGAATTCGAGTGGAGCAGGAACCGCCCAGGCTGGGCGTCCGTCGAGCTCCCGCTTTAGTGCATCTTCATAGCCAAACAAGGTCTCGGCGCCTGTCCAGTCAGGACGCACCGCTGCAACGTGGAGCCGATCGTCACCTAACCACTCACCAAATCGGATGGCGATTTGCGTCTTGCCAGAACCGGATAGCCCAGTCAGGATAACTAGCGGCTTTGTGACGATACTTGAGACGAAGGCGGAGACAAGCGTGTCATGCTGATCGCCGAACTTGACGCCGGAAGCTTGTAACGCTTCGCTAAACGCGAGCACCGCCTCCCGTAGATTGGCCCTAACCGGCAAAGGCATGTCCGGCTCCACGGGCTCAGTAGCCTCCATCGGCATATCGGTACTCCCGGCGGACAGTACCCCAGCATAGACATCGATCAGATCATCCAGCTCCTGCTGCAGTTCAGGAATTGGAAGTGGCTGAGAAATGTCATATGCAGCGCGGACGAATGAGGCGCCGTATCGATCGGGGCTGTGGCCGTAACGATCTTTGAACCACTCTCTTACTGTTTGTGCTCCGTCTAGGTCGCCCCAGCTCAACCGCGCCGCCCCCTCTTCACTCACGCCATAACAAAGCAATAGTTGCCGCTTATCCCTGAACAGCAGCAGCACGGGGTACACGCCCTCGGACACGGATTGCCCATCGCCGAGGAACGCAATCCATGGGATTCTTGCGAAATTTCCTTTTCCAAAACTCACACGTACTTTCAGTCCCTGGTATTCACGGAGGTAACCTTGCGCACTTAGTTCCTTACCTGACTCGGCTTGCTCTAGGAATCGCTGCATCAATTCTGCGATACCGCTCTCGGCCTCATCCTTGGGCTTAATTTCAAAGCCAAGGCGACGCAACAGACGGAAGGCTGACGACTCCTCACCACCGGAGAAATTGGCGCGATCCAAAGGCTCCCCGGTTGCATGCTTTACTGCAAGCGATAGCACCAATTTCGGTGGGTACCGATTTCCGTCATCCACAAGATCGTAGCCCGTCGATTCGGCATCCTGAGGCACACCGTCTTGCTGGATTTCCGCGATGGCTTGGCGGACATGCTCTGCCATCACGCTCTCCGTGGCTGCCGCAAAGGTCTCACTCCTCCACTCGCCCTTGAGTGGCGGCACGTAGTAGTCCAGCTGCGTGGTGCCCCGCTCGACTTCGAGACGCTTGCGTATCGATTGCAGCTCACGATCCAGCTGCACAGCATCCATTCGATTCACTTCTCGGCGATCCCGCTTTGAGTAGTGTCGAACGATGGTCTTCCGATCATTCTGGCCGAAGATGCGTTCGAAGTCGTCCGGGAAGAGAAGGAAGAGCAGCATGTGGCGGAGCTGCCTCGCTTCCCAATCGGGCACCTCCTTGAGCCATTCGTCGAACTTCCAACCGTCTTCCATCAGCCGCTGCCGCTCACCGGCATCTAGCTCACGGAAGCGACGCATGAAATTGATGAGGAACACAAGTTCGCGCCACTGATTCTGGTTGAATCCAGGGCCCGCACTTCCGACCCCCGCAAGGGCGTCATCATCTAGCCAGCGGGAATTCGTTGGGGCCTCTTCACTTGACCATGCCCATACGGTCTGCACGGTCTTCCGTTTATGTGCGGGAGTCAGGCTGCTTGGGCAGAGATACATAACCCACATCATCTCTGCCACGAGCTGTTTAGCGGCGCCGTCTGTCGGCGCTAGTTGCTGCTCTAGCTTCTGCAGGAACTTGCCATCGCCTACATCCGGTCGCCGAACGAAGTACTCGTCGAGAACATCGAGCAAAGACGATGTCCAGAGCTTATTGCTAGTAAGCACAGAGCCACCACCGAGCAGCGCGGAGTCGCGCCAATGGGCGGCAGCCTCGAGGATGGGCTTTGAATCATCGTCTCCACAGTACCGGCTCATGCCACTTCGCTCCTCGAAATATATACTCAGCAAATTCCTAGCCAAAATGACCGCGTATCAGCAATCTTTATGCTGACGGAATGGGGTCGTTTCGACAAGATCGTACCTTTTATGCTCACGTGGCGATACCCTAAGCATGAGGTACACGTCGGAAACGTGCGATAGCGAATCATCGATTTCCAGGCGGACGTTCCTGCGCTCGGCACCGTGTATCGGTTTGGCCCTCTACGATTGAGCAGCCTTCTTGCCGTCGTCAGCGAAATCAAGAGCTAGGCACTCCCTCTTCGCCAATCTAGCCGACATTGCATTGGCATTCACGCCGCACGAGACGTAAGCCAAGCACATAAGGGCGATAGTTGCAAGAAATCCAGAAATGAATGGGAGCATTACTCTCTGCAGCTGCACGTTTGTGCGCACATACTCCGACGCTCTCCCGTCGACGATAAGATCGCATATCGCGTCCACCTCGAAGCCTTTGAATTCAGTCGCAAGCGTGATAGCGGCGCGGTCTTCCTTGCACTGTTTCGTGCCAAATGAGACATCTGACCAAAGCATCACTGCATTGTCTTTCGATAGCAGAAAGGTAAGACCACTATCCTTTGTGCGCAAGATTGCGGACGATTGAATTGCCCCAACAGCAACTAGCAACGCGACAACAAAGAAGGTAATAAAGATTGTGAACAGAGGCCCTAGCGTCCATATTCCTGGCAACTTGGAAGGCTCTTTCAACCCAGGTCGCTCAATATCGAAGTACTCCCCACATGCTTTCACTGCATCAATGTTCTCGTTATGGGCACTCGTCCAATTGATCAGCTTGTGGGCTTGTGCGAGCGTCCTGGCAGGTACTCCAGTCGTGAATCTAAACTGCATTAAATTTGTCTGTCCGCTCAAGAACGTAGCAATAGCCTGATCGGTATTTTTTGAATTTCTGTCAAACCGAGCCCACAGCCTTGTCATTAGACTATGCGTTGATCTCGTCCGCCTCCAAACCAACCAGGCCACCAAGATGGAACCGAGCAATACCGACGAAATTCCTAGTGCTGTACCCAGGCTTGCTAGTCCCTTTACCCCTTCAAATATTTCCAACTCACTCTCCTCTAAACGAGATCATCTGTATTTTCTCCGCAGATGTAGTTGAGATGCAGAAGCATCACTTTACGATGCATTGACAAAAAAAAGGCCAACCTCGATACGAGGTTGGCCTTTTTTTAATTAGAGATTTTTAGCGACGTTGTTCAAACATCAATATTCCGAGCCACCAAAGCATTAGACTCAATGAAGTTCCGCCGCGGCTCAACCTCATCCCCCATCAGCGTAGTAAAAATCTGATCCGCCGCAATAGCATCCTCAATCTGCACCTTAAGCAGTCGGCGCTGGGTAACGTCCAAAGTAGTCTCAAACAACTGCTCAGGATTCATCTCCCCCAGCCCCTTATAGCGCTGACGAGACACCCCACGCTCGGCCTCAGACAACAACCACTGCATGGCAGCGTGGAAGTCATTCACCGTCTGGTCGCGCAGCTTCTCGCCCTCGCCACGGCGCACCTTGGTGCCTTCCGCAATCAGGCCCTGGAAGGTCTTGGCGGCCAGCGACAGCGCAGCGTAATCAGCACCGTGGACAAAGTCAGCGTCCAGGTGAGACAGGCGCACATTGCCATGATGCCGGCGGGCGATCATCAGGCGGTGCTTGTCCGTCTTCTCATCAAACTGCGCATAGACATCCGCCGTGCCGTCGTCATTCACCGCGGCGCCCAGCAGCGTCTTGGCGTGCATTTCCGACAACTTGGCCTTCAGCGCGGTAGCTGAGGCCTCAGCAGCGGCAGCGCTGTCCAGGTCCAGCTCGATGCCGTCGGCAATGGCGCGCAGGGCGTCGCTGTCCACGATGCGGGCCAGGCGGCCGATCACGGCTTCGGCCAGTTGGTACTGGCGGGCCAGTTCGGTCAGGGCGTCGCCGGCGACTTCGCTGCCGTCGGGGTTGACCAGGGCSGCCTTTTCCATGGCCAGGCGCAGCAGGTAGGCGTTGAGCTCRTTGTCGTCCTTGATATAGCGCTCTTCCTTGCCGTGCTTGATCTTGTACAGCGGCGGTTGGGCGATATACACGTGGCCGCGCTCGATGATGTCGGGCATCTGGCGGTAGAAGAACGTGAGCAGCAGCGTGCGGATGTGGGAGCCGTCCACGTCCGCGTCGGTCATGATGATGATGCGGTGGTAGCGCAGCTTGTCGAGGTTGTAGTCGTCCTTGCCGATGCCGGTGCCTAGCGCCGTAATCAGCGTGAGCACTTCCTGGCTGGAGAGCATTTTGTCGAAGCGGGCGCGTTCCACGTTCAGGATCTTGCCCTTGAGCGGCAGGATGGCCTGGAACTTACGATCGCGGCCTTGCTTGGCGGAGCCGCCTGCGGAGTCACCCTCCACCAGGAAGAGTTCGGACTGGGCGGGGTCTTTTTCCTGGCAGTCGGCGAGCTTGCCGGGCAGGCCCATGCCGTCGAGCACGCCTTTGCGGCGGGTCATTTCGCGGGCCTTGCGGGCGGCTTCGCGGGCGCGGGCGGCGTCTACGATCTTGCCGCAGATGATCTTGGCGTCTACCGGGGTTTCCAGCAGGAAGTCGCCGAGGGCCTTGGCGACGAGTTCTTCCACGGGCAGGCGCACTTCGGAGGAGACGAGCTTGTCCTTGGTCTGCGAGCTGAACTTGGGCTCGGGCACCTTGACGGAGAGCACGCAGGCGAGGCCTTCGCGCATGTCGTCGCCGGTGGTTTCTACCTTGGCCTTTTTGGCGATCTCGTTTTCTTCGATGTACTTGTTCATCACGCGCGTCATGGCGGCGCGCAACCCGGTCAGGTGGGTGCCGCCGTCACGTTGCGGGATGTTGTTGGTGAAGCAGAGGACTTGTTCGTTGTAGCCGTCGTTCCACTGCATGGACACTTCTACGGCGATACCGTCTTTTTCGGTGTTGGCGTAGAAGATGTTGGGGTGCAGGGTGCTCTTGCCGCGGTTGATGTATTCAACGAAGCCTTTGACGCCGCCGGAGAAGGCGAAGTCTTCTTCCTTGCCGGTGCGCTGGTCGGCCAGGCGGATGTGCACGCCGTTGTTCAGGAACGAGAGCTCGCGGATGCGCTTGGCCAGGATCTCGTAGTGGAACTCGACGTTGGTGAAGATTTCTTCGTCGGCGAGGAAGTGGACTTCGGTGCCGCGCTTGTCGGTGGGGCCGAGGATCTTCATCGGCGAAACTTCCACGGGCACGCCGTCGGGGCCGGTCACGGTTTCCACCAGGCGGTTCYGCACGGCGCCTTGGGCGAACTCGAGCAGGTGGGCCTGGCCGTCGCGGCGCACGGTCAGGCGCAGCCACTTGGAGAGGGCGTTCACGCAGGACACGCCCACGCCGTGCAGGCCGCCGGAGACCTTGTAGCTGTTCTGGTTGAACTTGCCGCCGGCGTGCAGCTCGGTCATGGCGATTTCTGCCGCGCTGCGCTTGGGTTCGTGCTTGTCGTCGAACTTGACGAGCGGGGGAATGCCGCGGCCGTTGTCGGTGATGGAGATCGAGTTGTCGCTGTGGATGGTGACGGTGATTTCCGTGCACCAGCCGGCCAGGGCTTCGTCGATGGAGTTGTCCAGCACTTCAAATACGAGGTGGTGCAGGCCGGTGCCGTCGGACGTGTCGCCGATGTACATGCCCGGACGCTTGCGCACCGCCTCCAGGCCTTCCAGGATCTGGATCGAGCCTGCGCCGTAGCTGTCTTGCTGTTGCGGTTGCGATTGCGGTTGTTGCTCTTCGGTCATGTTCTCTTACTCACGGCGAATGCGGCGATCTCTCGTCACGCCCGGATGGGCGCGCCCGGATCGGGCCGCATAGCGGGTTACATAAAAACGGCAAAAGGGGCGGATCTCGACGATCCGGCCCCTGGTGCGGCGGGTCTTGCGCGGGGCCCCTGGGGCGGCTGCGCAAGCCGTGGTGTGCCGTTAGATGCTCCGGTTTTGCGTATCTTGTGGTCCTTGTTACCGGCTCATCAAATGCGCATCGGCATGACGACGTACTTGAAGTTGTCGTCTTCCGGCACGGTGATCAGCGCGCTCGAATTGGAGTCGCCGAGGCTGACCTGGACTTGCTCGCTCTTGAGGTTGGCGAGCACGTCCAGCAAATAGGTCACGTTAAAACCGATATCGAGGGCATCGCCCGAATAATCAAGTTCGAGTTCTTCCTGCGCTTCTTCCTGGTCCGCGTTGGTGGAGCTGATCTTGAGCACGTGCGTATCCAGGATGCAGCGCACGCCCTTGAACTTGTCGGTGGTCAGGATGGCGGTGCGTTGCAGGGCTTGCTGCAGCTTGACGCGATCGATGGCGAAGGCGTTCTTGTAGCCCTTGGGGATCACGCGCTGGAAGTCCGGGAACTTGCCTTCGACCAGCTTGGAGATCAGCTCGATATTGGCGAAGGTGAACTTGACCTGGTTGGCGGCCAGTTGCACTTGCACGGGATCGTCGTTGTCTTCCAGCAAGCGTTGCAGCTCGAGGATGGTCTTGCGCGGGATGATCACTTCCTGGCGCGACGGGGCGCCTTCGCCGCTTGTGGCTTCGGTGTCCAGCTCCACGCCGCAGTAGGCCAGGCGGTGGCCGTCGGTGGCGACTGCCATGACCTTCTTGCCGTCCACCACCAGCAGCATGCCGTTGAGGTAGTAGCGGATGTCTTGCTGGGCCATGGCGAAGTGGACCATGGCGAGCAGGTGCTTGAAGGTCTTTTGCGGCAGGCTGACGGATGCGCCGAATTCGCTGGCTTCGGCTACCGTGGGGAATTCCTCGGCGGCCAGGGTCTGCAGCGCGAAGCGGCTCTTGCCGGACTGCACGGTCATGCGCTTGTCGTTGAGCGACAGGGCGACTTCGCCGTCGGGCATGGCGCGCAGGATGTCGAGCAGCTTGCGGGCGGCCACGGTGGTGGCCACGGTGTCGCTGCCCACACCACATTCGGCGTGCGTGGTGATCTGGATCTCGATGTCGGTCGAGAGGAAGGATACGTTGGACCCGGACTTGCGAATCAGCAGGTTGGCCAGGATCGGGAGTGTGTGGCGGCGCTCCACGATGCCGCTCACGATTTGCAGCGGACGCAGCAGATTGTCTCGCGAGGTTTTGACCAATTGCATTGAATTTATCCTTCGTCGTTTTGTAGTAAGCGACCGCGGGTGCGTATTGACGACTTGCACTAACTCGTATGCATTACCAAAATTACTTTGGAATCAACAAGTTAATTCGCCATTGTACCAAGGATAAGCCGCTGCGGTGAAGCGGGGGAAGCGCGACCGGAGGGTTAATTGTGCACCAAACACCACAATTTAAGACTTCTTCGACGGCTGGCGACTTTTGTCGCCGGCCACCCCCTCCGCCGCTCGTCCCGACTCACCGCAAAGCCTTAGCCCAGGCCGTTTTCATGGCAATGTTCCGGCAATGCCCCGGCGATGCTTCCGATTGATTCATGCGCCGGGCCATGCCCGGCGCGTACCCTACAGTATGCCAGCCCCGCGTGACGGGTCTGCTAAATGCTGATTCACTGCGATTTCACGCTCGGGGTTACCCCTTGAGCGTCTGTTCCAGCACGTGCAGCTCGTGGTTGAGCTGCGCGTCCTTGCTGCGCTCATCCGCGATCTTGCGCACCGCGTGCAGCACGGTGGTGTGATCGCGTCCGCCGAACAGCTCGCCGATTTCCGGCAGGCTTTTCTGCGTGAGTTCCTTGGCCAGGTACATGGCAATCTGGCGGGGCCGCGCGATATTGGCGGGCCGCTTCTTGCTGTACATGTCCGCGACCTTGATGTTGTAGAAATCCGCGCAGGTCTTCTGGATGTTCTCGACAGAAATCTGGCGGTTCTGCACCGTCAGCAGGTCCTTTAGCGCTTCGCGGGTGACATCGATGGTGATGTCCTTGCCGTGGAAGTTGGAGAAGGCCAGGATCTTGCGGAGCGCGCCTTCCAGCTCGCGCACGTTCGATCGCAAATGCTTGGCGACGAAGAAGGCGACTTCCTCGGGCACGCTGACGTTCTCGGCGGCGGCTTTCTTCATCAGGATCGCTACGCGCATTTCCAGCTCGGGCGGCTCGATGGCGACCGTCAGGCCGGAATCGAAGCGCGAGATCAGGCGATCGTCGATGCCGCTGATTTCCTTGGGGTAGGTATCGCTGGTGATGATCACCTGCGCCCGGTTGGCGATCAGGGCCTCGAAGGCGTAGAAGAACTCTTCCTGCGTGCGGTTCTTGCCGGAGAAGAACTGAATATCGTCGATCAGCAGCAGGTCGAGCGAGTGGTAGTAGCGCTTGAACTCGTCGAAGGCTTTTCGCTGGTACGCCTTCACCACATCGGAGACGTATTGCTCGGCGTGGATGTAGCGGATGCGGGCGCGCGGGTTCTCCAGCAACATGAAGTTGCCGATGGCGTGGATCAAGTGGGTCTTGCCCAGGCCTACGCCGCCATATAGATAGAGCGGGTTGTAGGACTTGCCGGGATTGTTGGCCACCTGGATGGCGGCGGCGCGCGCGAGCTGGTTGGCCTTACCGGTGACGAAGTTGTCGAAGGTCAGGATGTGGTTCAGGCGCGAGCGCTCGTGCACCGAGTCGTTCTGCTGCTGGCCGCCTGGCTGGTTGCCGGGGTGGCCCTGATGTCCCTGGTGCCCCTGGTGCCCTTGATGGCCGCCCTGCTGACCGGGGTGGCCGCCCTGCATGGGCTGCTGCGAAGGCTGCACGCGGTAGGAGCGGGCGCTGGCCTCGGCCGGGTCCAGTTGCGGCACGTCAATATCGACGAGCTCGCCACCCATGCCGCCCATATTGCCCTGGCCAGCATTGCCGGGATAGTTGCCGGGGTAGGGCGCTTGCCCGCCGCGCGGGCCGCCTTGCGGCTGCGCGCCGGCCTGGTTCATGGGGCCGTAGCCAGGCGCCCCCTGGCCCGGCTGCATGCCGGGCTGGCCGAAATTCTGCGACAGCGGCTGGCCGGACGGATAGCCGGGGCCGGCGTGCGCCGGCGCCATGCCGGGCTGCCCTTGCTGCGGATAGCCGGCAGCCGCCCGGCCCGACGCGGCGGGATCCAGGACGAAGTGAACGCTGACGTTGGCTTCCCAGTATTCGCAGGCGAGCGCGGTGATGCGCCCGGAGAACTGGCTTTTTACCCAGTCGAGCTTGAAGCGGTTGGGCGCGGCGATCCGCAGCGCGTGCGCTTCCTCGTCGAAGCCGACAGGCGCCAACGGCTTGATCCAGGTCTTGAACTGTTGCGGCGTCAGTTCGCGCTCGAGTTGCGCGGCTGCTGCCTGCCAGAAATCTTGCATTGTTTTGTTGTTCGGTTTTCGCCACGGGTACATGGTCAGTCCGGTCAAATGGACAACAGGCAAGGATCGATGTGGCATCCCTGCCGGCAGTCCGTAAACCCCGAAAAGCGACCGCAAAAGCGATCCGCAAATGACCCCGCAGCCCGGGCTCCCTGGTAATCGACGCGACAAGCGGGATCCGCTGACGAGACAGGTGGCGTAACCGCCGCCGCCCGTTGCGCGTCCGTTGTCCGGCATGCCAGGAGTAGTGCCCGGGTTGCGCTTGCGCCACGCAGCCCGTGTGGTGTTTGGACCCGGATTGTACCCCCCGCCCCAAGTTATCCACAAAGGATAAGTCTGTGGATAAGTTGTGAAAAAGCAGTGAATTGTTGTGCACAACCCCAGTTCTGGTGCGGGTTTCCGGGTAGGTAAAACGCAGGAAAAGCCTGACAAAACAGGGACTTCACTCACCCCCGCCAACCCTGGGTGCAACCCCCGCAATAAAAAAACTTACCCACTGGCGATTGTGGACAATGAAATACAACAGGCTGTTGCGTGTTCTTCAGGCAGGGGTGCCGCACACGTCTCTAAACCATCCGTAGTCTTGACACACCGCGCGAAACTCAGTTAAATGGCGGGTTCTGCGATGCCGCAGGGGATCACGTATGCGCATCGCCGGGTCTGACCTGTTCCGTGCGAGACTGGCGCGTTACCTCAGCTTTTCACTAAGCTGAAGCGTGCCGGAAATGGCTGGATTGGCCGGAACAGGCAGCGGGCCGAGCAGGCTGACGGGGTCGGAGCGGATGGGTTGATGAGATCCGGTCCGGCGAGATTCCCTCCCACACCTGCTTCGCGAGTGTCGATGTCCGATTCGTCGGTGCCTTCGATGCGCGAGACACACGGCCGGCAGCAAGATCACCACAGCAGTCGGCAACACCGCAAACCGCGGCAGCCCCATGCGAACCATACGCGGCGGCGCCCGGCTTAACGCCGGAAGCCGGGCGAGCCCAGATCAACCAGAGAGTGCAACATGAAACGTACATACCAACCTTCCGTTACCCGCCGCAAGCGTACCCATGGTTTCCGCGTGCGCATGAAGACCCGCGGCGGCCGTTCCGTCATCAACGCGCGTCGCGCCAAGGGCCGCAAGCGCCTGGCAGTCTAAGGGCCTGGCGACCGGCCACGGTGGCGCTGCAGTTTGCGCCGCCCTGGCCAACCGCCTCGCCTTTTGGACGGCCGGTAGCCTGCCGCCAAGCACAGCTTTTTCGCTAGCTTCGCCCAGCGTGTCTACTTTTGCCTACCCTAAAGCCGCGAGGCTCACAAAGACGGATGAGTTTTCATCCGTTTTTGCTTTGCGCCCGCGCCGCCGCAGCCAGCATTTCGTGCTGTATGTGGGCGAGAACAACCTGCCGCAAGCCCGCCTAGGTGTCGTCGTTGGCAAGAAGTTCGCGGCGCGTGCCGCCGAGCGCAACCTGGTGAAGCGCATGGTGCGGGAACTGTTCCGCCTTCGGCAGGACCAACTCGCGGGCCGCGATGTGTTGCTGCGCCTGCAGGCAAAGTTTCCGCGTGCGGAATTTGCCAGCCGCAGCGCCATACGCCGGGCGTGCCTGGCGGAGCTGACCGGCTTGTTCGAGGTAGCGGTCCGTCCGCTTGCCCCGCGCCCTGCTGCCCCTTCCGGGGTGTCGCCGCCGAAGTCCGCCGAGGCTGCGCCCACTGAAGTCCCGCCCTCGGGCGCTCCTGCCTGACCAGCCCGCTGCCATGAAGCGAATCCTGCTTGCCCTGCTGCGTATCTACAAGATCGCCCTGAGCCCGTTTTTTGGCTCGCAGTGCCGCTTCCTGCCTACCTGTTCCGATTACGCCCGCGAAGCGATCCTGTGCCACGGCGCCGGTCGCGGCAGCTGGATGGCCGCTTGCCGGCTGTGCCGCTGTCATCCGTTCACGGATGGCGGGTATGATCCGGTGCCACCGGCATCGGCAACCAAGCAAGACCGGGCTTCCGCCGCGGCTGGCCACCCGCCAGTCACGATCCGGCTACCCCGCCCCTGATTTCCTCCGACCACAGCGAGACATGGATATCAAACGCACCATACTCTGGGTCATCTTCTCGATGGCCCTCGTGCTGCTCTACGACAACTGGCAGCGCGCCAACGGTCACCAGTCGATGTTCTTCCCGAGCGCGACGCAGCAGGCTCCGGCAACCGCCGGCGGCGCTTCCGCTCCGCAAGGCGACGTGCCCAAGGCCAATGCGACGGCCGGCACCGCCGCAGGCGCCCCGGTGACCGCACCGGCAGCCGCGGCCCAGCCGGGCGGCGAGAAGATCGTGGTGAGCACCGACGTGATGCGTGCCCAGATCGACACCGCCGGCGGCATCCTCACGCGCCTGGAACTGTTGAACCACCATGAGAAGGACGGCCAGCCCGTCGTGCTGTTCGAGCGCGACCAGACCCGTACCTACATGGCCCGTTCCGGCCTGATCGGTGGCGACCTGCCCAACCACACCACCATCTTCACCGCTTCGGCCGGTCCGCGCGACCTGGCCGGCTCGGACAAGGTGGCGGTGACGCTGACGGCGGAGAAGGACGGGGTCAAGCTGGCCAAGACCTATACCTTCCATAAGGGCAGCTACGTTGTCGACACGCAATTTGCCGTGACCAACGACAGCGGCAAGCCGGTCTCGCCGACGCTGTACATGGAACTGACGCGCGACGGCAGCAAGGTCGAGCAATCGCAGTTCTACAGCACCTTCACCGGCCCGGCGATCTACACCGATACGGACAAGTATCACAAGATCAACTTCGACGACATCGCCAAGGGCAAGGCTTCGGTCCCCGCGGCGGGTTCGAGCGGCTGGGTTGCGATGGTGCAGCATTACTTTGCCTCGGCCTGGATCCCGCAAGCCGGGAAGGAGCACAGCTTCTACGTCGAGAAGATCGACAACAACCTGTTCCGCGTGGGCGTGCAGCAGCCGCTGGGCGCGATCGCCCCGGGTGCCACGGTGACCACCGATGCGCGCCTGTTCGCCGGCCCGCAGGAAGAGCGCATGCTCGAGAAGATCACCCCGGGCCTGGAACTGGTGAAGGACTATGGCTGGCTGACCATCCTGGCCAAACCGCTGTTCTGGCTGCTGGAAAAGCTGCACGGCTTCCTGAACAACTGGGGCTGGTCGATCATCGCGCTGACGGTGCTGATCAAGCTGGTGTTCTTCCCGCTGTCGGCGGCCAGCTACAAGTCCATGGGCAAGATGAAGGACCTGCAGCCCCGCATGACCGCGATGCGTGAACGCCTGAAGGGCGATCCGCAGAAGATGAACCAGGAGATGATGGCGCTGTACCGCACCGAGAAGGTCAACCCGCTCGGCGGCTGCCTGCCCATCGTGATCCAGATCCCGGTGTTCATCGCGCTGTACTGGGTGCTGCTGTCGTCGGTGGAAATGCGCGGCGCGCCGTGGCTGGGCTGGATCCATGACCTGTCGGTACCGGATCCGTTCTACATCCTGCCGGTGGTGATGGCGGTATCGATGTTCGTGCAGACCAAGCTGAACCCGACCCCGCCGGACCCGGTGCAGGCCAAGGTCATGATGATCATGCCGCTGGTGTTCTCGTTCATGTTCTTCTTCTTCCCGGCCGGCCTGGTGCTGTACTGGGTTGTGAACAACGTCCTGTCGATCGCCCAGCAATGGCAGATCAACCGGATGCTCGGCAAGAGCAAGGCGAAGGCTGCCGTGGCGGTTAAGAGCTGAAGTTGAAACCGGGCCGCGGGTGGCAAACCCGCCGGCCCGGCACGTGCACCAAAGGGGCCGCCCGAAGCATCAATGGCGGCCTGACTGGAATCCCCCGCAGGTATCGGCTTGCGGGGGATTTTGCTTTTCCGAGGGGTGCTTTGTCAGGTGGTGTTGCCTTGGCAGCAAGGCTCCATGCAGAAGGTTTGCCAAATTTTGCCAAACTCGCTAGCATGAAACCATGAGCACCATGAATATTTCCCTGCCCGAAACGCTCAAGGCCTTTGTCGATGAGCAAGTCAACCGGCGCGGCTACGGCACCAGTAGCGAGTACGTGCGCGAGCTGATCCGCAAGGATCAGGATCGCCAGCACCTTCGCGGCCTGCTATTGGCGGGTGCCGATTCGGCGCCGACGGCGCCGGCCGATAGCGACTACTTCGACGCCCTGCGAGCGCGGGTGCGCAACGCGCGGGAATGAGGGCCAAACCTGTCATCCCAAGGGCGCTTGCCAGGCGTGATGTCGAGGAAGCGGTCACCTACTATCTGAATGAAAACGCTGAGCAGGCAGCACTTGGCTTCATTGACGCGCTGGAGCAGGCCTACGTGCACATTGGCAAGCATCCGGCCGCCGGCTCGCCCCGCTACGTACACGAGCTTGATCTTCCGGGCCTACGCACCTGGCCTCTGGCGCGCTACCCGCACATCGTGTTCTACGTTGAGCGCGATGACCACATCGATGTCTGGCGCGTCCTGCACGGCATGCGAGACATCCCCGCCTGGCTGCGTGACAGCGACGAGGTTCCCCGTTGACGCTTTCGCAGGCACGGCCAGGCGCAAGACGTAAGTGACCGTCGCGACCGTCGGACCGTCTCGTCAATCCAGCCGCTTGCCCGCCGTTTCCCGCACCATCGCCAGACCCACCAGCGAGACAATGCCGCAGCCGATCACATATAAAGCCGGCGCGTTGCGGCTGCCGGTCAGGTCGATCAGCCACGTTGCCAGGAAYTGCGCAAACCCGCCGAACACCAGCACGCCGATGCAGTAGACCACCGACAGGCCGGTAGCGCGAATCCTGCGGGGAAACAACTCCGTCAGCAGTACGACCGAAGGCACCACATTGAAGACCAGCGTCAGCGCCAGCACGGCCACCGCGAGCAGCAGCACCTCCAGCGTGGGGTGCGCATTGATCAGCAGGAAGGCCGGATAGATCAGCAGCAGCATCGCCAGGCGCGACCACAGGATGGCCGGCTTGCGCCCCACGCGGTCCGACAGGCGGCCGGCACAGGCGGACAGCGACAACTGCACCAGCGCTGCCAGGCAGCCGGCGCCCATGCCGAGCGACAGCGGCATCTTCAGCACGGTCACGGCGTAGCTCGTCATGTAGTGCAGCACGATGTAGGTGGCGGAGGTGCCGCCGATGGTGATCAGCACCCCGGCCATCACCGCGCGGCCATGGCCGACGAATACTTCGGCCAGGCCCGCGCGCTCGCCGGCGGTGCCGTGGGCGCCCACGGTTGCGGGATCGGCTGTCTCGTCCAGATGCCGCCGGATGTAGAGGCCAACCGGGATCACCAGGATGCCAAGCAGGAAGGGCAGGCGCCAGCCCCAGCTTTCCAGCGCTGCGGGCGCCAACGTATTCGTCAGCAGCAGGCCAACCAGCGAGCCCAGCAACACGCTCACGCCCTGGCTGAACAATTGCCAGCTACCGAAGTAGCCGCGCGAGTTGTCGTCGGCGTATTCCATCAACAGGGCAGTGGACGCGCCCATCTCGCCGCCGATGGCAAAGCCTTGCACCAGCCGCGCCAGCACGATCAGCGCCGGCGCGAACAGGCCCGCCTGCGCATAGGTGGGCGCCACCACAAACAGCGCCGAGCCCAGCCCCATCATCCACAGCGTCAGGGTCATGGCTGGCTTGCGGCCGACGCGGTCGGCGTACAGCCCGATCAGCACGCCGCCCAGAGGCCGCGCCACAAAGCCCACGCCGAAGGTGGCCAGCGACAGCATCAGCTGCCCAAGCGCGCCTTCCACCGGAAAATACAGCCGTCCGATCATCACGGCAAAGAAGCTGTAGACGGTGAAATCGTAGAACTCGAGCCCGTTGCCGATGGTGATGGCGGCGATAGCGCGGCGCGTGGGCGCCGGCAATGCGGGCGCGGCGGCAAGCGGCTGCGCCGGTGCGGCGGTGGTGGACATGGTCAGGTCTCCTTGAATCGTTATTGCCGGGCATCCGCCCGGTCATGCCCGTGCGCGGTGGGGCTCAGGCCAGGAAGCGTTCGGCCAGCTTGACCCAATAGGTCGCGCCGAGCGGCAGGCAGGCGTCGTTGAAGTCGTAGCCGGGGTTGTGCACCATGCAGCCTCCCTCGCCATCGCCGTTGCCGATGATCAGGTAGCAGCCCGGGCGCTGCTCCAGCAGGAAGGCGAAGTCCTCGCTGCCGGTGAGCGGGACCATGTTGTCGATCAGCCCTTCCTCGCCCAGCCATTCGCGCGCCACCTCGCGGGCCAGTTCCGTCTCGGCGGAGTGGTTGACCAGCACCGGGTAGCGGCGGTCGTAATCGACTTCGGCGCGCGCGCCGAAGCTCTCGGCCTGGGCGTGGGCCAGCGCGGTGATGCGGGTCTGGAGCAGGTCGCGCACCTCGGCCTTGAGGGCACGCACGGACAGGCGCATCTCGGCGCTGTCGGGGATCACGTTAGGCGCCTTGCCCGCCTGGATGGCGCCGACCGTGACGATGGCCATGTCGAGCGGGTTCACGTTGCGGGCCACCACGCTCTGCAGCGCCATCACCATGGAGGCGCAGACCACCACCGGATCGATGGCCTTGTGCGGCACCGCGCCGTGGCCGCCGCGTCCGTTCACGCGGATGGTGACGGTATCGGACGAGGCCATGAAGGGGCCGGGCAGGAAGCCGAACTTGCCGACCGGATGGCCCGGCATGTTGTGCAAGGCGAACACGGCATCGCACGGAAAGCGCTCGAACAGGCCGTCGTTGAGCATTTCGCGGGCGCCGCCCATGCCTTCCTCGGCGGGCTGGAAGATCAGGTGCAGCGTGCCTTTGAAGGGCTTGTGCTCGGCCAGGTACCTGGCGGCGGCGAGCAGCGTGGCGGTATGGCCATCGTGCCCGCAGGCGTGCATCTTGCCGTCGAGCTTGCTGGCGTAGGGCAGGCCGGTGGCTTCCTGGATCGGCAGCGCATCCATGTCGGCGCGCAAGCCAAGCGCGCGGCCTTCGCCGTGGCGCAGCGTGCCGACCACGCCGGTGCCGCCCAGGCCGCAATGCACCGCGTAGCCCCAGGCCTGCAGGCATTCCGCCACCAGGTCGCTGGTGACGAATTCCTCGAAGCCGAGTTCGGGATGCGCGTGGATGCGGTGACGCAACGCGACCATCTCGGCTTCGATGGCGCGGATGCCGGGCAAAACCGGGGACATTGCGGATACGGGGGCTTGCGGCATGACAGGTCTCCTTGTGGGTACCGGGCGGCTGACGCCATGCTGGCGGCGCCCCCGTGGGACAGGGAACCGATCATAGGCAGCGTCCACCCGTCGCGGGAAGCCGCAATCTTGTTATCCTGACAACCGTTGGTTGTCGCTAGAGCGCAGCCCGCCTCCAGTCCACGCCGGTCCACCCGATTCCCCCACCTGTGAAACTGCATCAACTACAAGCCCTGGTTGCCGTTGCCGACGCCGGCAGCATCCGTGCCGCCGCACGCCTGCTGGCCCTTTCCCAGGCGGCCGTGACCAAGGCGTTGCGCGAGCTGGAGGCGGAACAGCGATTGCCGCTGCTGCTGCGCACCGCAGGTGGCGTTGGCTTCACGGAGACGGGGCAAAGACTGCTGGGCCACGCGCGCCTGGTAGTCGGCCAGCTCGAGCGCGCCAATGCGGAACTGGCGGAACTGCGCGGCGAGGTGGGCGGCCGGCTGTCGATCGGGGTCACGCCCTGGGTCATGCTGACCTTCCTGTCGGAGGCGATGCTGCATTTTCGCGAGCGCATGCCGGGAGTGCAGCTTGAGGTGTTCGAAGGCTTGACCGCAGTGGCGTTGCCGCGCTTGCGCGAGGGCCTGCTCGATTTTGTCGTGGGGCCGTTCACGCCGGCCATGTCCGGACAGGAGTTCGACTGCGAGCTACTGCTTGCCTATGACTCCTGCGTCGTGGCCAGCCGCGGCCATCCCTGCGCCGGCAAGACCGCGCTGCATCAATTGCTCGACCAGGACTGGGTGGTGAACTACACACCCGCCAGCTATCCCGCCATGATGCAGAACCTGTTCTGGCAGCACGGCGCCGACATCGAGCCGCGCCATCTGCATTGCGCCCATTCGACCTCGCTGCTGCTGGAAATGGTGCGGCATGCGGGCATGATCACCTATTGCCCGCGCCCGCTGATGGTCACCGAAGCGCTGCGCGGCTGGGTGCAGGCGGTGCCGGTAGCGGAACGCTTCGAAACCAGCCAGCTCGGCATCATCGCGCGCCGCAGCGCGATGCGCGGCGCGGCCGCGCAGTGCTTCGTGGATTGCCTGCTGGCAGTGATCCGGCGGCGCGCCCGTTCCGCCGCGCCGGCGGATCGCGAGTTGTTCGATTTGCTCAAGCTGTTGTTCTGAGCGCCGGCCCATCACGCAGGCACATGCAGGCACATGCAGGCTCACCCGGGCTCACTCAGGCGCGTGGCAAACCGCCTCGATATTGTGACCGTCCGGATCCAGCACGAACGCCCCGTAGTAGTTCGGGTGATAGTGCGGCCGCAAGCCCGGCGCGCCATTGTCGCGTCCGCCGGCCGCCAGCGCCGCCTTGTAATAGGCATCCACCTCCGCACGCGTGTTCGCGCGAAAGGCGATGTGCAGCGGCGGTTGGTTGGGCGTGCCGTTGCTGATCCAGAACTCGGGCTTGTCGGGCGGGCCGAAGCCGGCGACATCCGCATGGCCGGTCACGCTGGCGGGAAACTCCATATTCTTGATGAAGCCGAGCGAACCCAGCGCTGCGGTGTAGAAGGCCCGGCTCCTGGCGAAGTCGCTAACTACGACGCCTGTGTGATCGATCATCTTGTCGCTTCTCTCTGGTTTTGGGTTGGTTTTCTGAATCAGGCCAGGTCGAGCACGCTCATGGTGGCGTTGAAACGGCTGACCAGCACCGCCTCGCCGTGCACGCTGGCGAAGACATCGGCTTCGACCACGATGATGGCGCGTCCGGATTTCAGCACGTCCGCGCGGCAGGTCAGGCGCTCGCTGCGGGCGGCCCGGAGCAGGTTGATCTTGAACTCGGCCGTCACCACATGACGCCCGGTGTCGAGCATGGTGGTGGCGGCCGCGCCGGCGGTATGGTCAGCCATGGTCGCCTGCACGCCGGCATGCACGACGCCGCCGTGCTGCAGGTGGCGCGGCGTGACCAGCAACTCGCTCTCGCACCAGCCCGGCCCGCAATCCACCAGGTGTATGCCGATGTCGGTGACAAAGGCAGCCTGGCGAAAGCCGGCCTCGATGGTGTCCCGCAGCAAAAGACGCTCTTGTTCGGTGGACATGCGCTTCTCCTCGCACTGGGCGGTGGCCGGGTACGGCAAGCTCAGGGTGGCCGGATGGCCTTGCCAACACCCATTCCAACCCGAAGCCGGCAGGCTGTCAATGGAGTGCGGCGCAACCGGCACAATCGCCTACACTGGATAGAGATGTTCTGAACCTGGCCTCCGCCAGATCTGGTAGATACGCCATGCGTGCCGCCAACCTTCCCATCCAGTTGCACCCGCGCATGCGCGTCATCGATGCTTTCATGGCGCTGGCCGATGCGGGACTGGTTGCCGTTGCCGATCAACTCGATGCGCTGCACCGGCGCGACCATCCCGACGACGTCCATGCACTGCGGGTGGCGACGCGGCAGCTTCGCGCCATCTGCTGGGCATTCGGGCCCGCCCTGCCCAGGCCTGTCCGCGCGCGCTGGAACGATTGCCTGCGCCAGCTGGCGCAGGCTGCGAACGATGTGCGCGACTGGGACGTGTTCATCGCCGAGACCTTGCGGCCCGCGCTGGACAGGCAGCCGGAGGATCCGGTGCTGGCGGCGCTGCACGACACCGCCCTCACGCGCCGCCACTACGCACGCGCGACGATGGTGGCACAGCTCGCCGAATACCAGCACTGGCCGCTACCCGTGCTGCACCGCGATCTCACACACCTGAACCGCGCCGGCCCGCGTGGCGCGGGCGCCGCCGCGCGGGATCACCTGGCGGACTTCGCGCGCCGGCGGATACGCCGCGGGCGCAAGCGGGTGAGGGCGCTGATGCGCGCCGCCCGCTCGGAGGAGCTGGCACGCGTGCACCGCTTCCGGCTTGCCGGCAAGCGGCTGCGCTATGTCATCGAAGCCATGAAGCCGGTACTGGCCGAACGCTATGCCCGGCGCCTGCACCGCAAGCTGGTGAAGCGGCAGGGCAGGCTGGGCAGCTTGCTCGACGGCGCCGTGGCGCGCCGGCTGATGGTGGAGTGCCTGTACGCGCCCGTCGCGGAAGCGCCCGGCGCAGCCGACACTGCGCAAGCGGCAAGTGCGCCGGGTGCGGCACCCGCGCAGGATCGATCTGCGACAATATCGCCATGACCGCCATCACCTCCTCCCAGCCTCGTACCGCTTCCGCCGCCAACGCCACTCCCATAGCCGCCATCGCAACCGCGCCCGGACGCGGCGGCATCGGCGTGGTGCGCGTGTCCGGCCCCGATGTGAGCGCGATCGCGCTGGCCGTGTGCGGCCAGGCGCTCAAACCGCGCCATGCCACCTACCTGCCGTTCCTCGATGCCCACGGCAAGGCGATCGACCACGGCCTGGCGCTGTACTTCCCGGCGCCGCACTCCTACACCGGCGAAGAGGTGCTGGAGCTGCAGGGCCACGGCGGCCCGGTGGTGATGCAGATGCTGCTGGCGCGCTGCCTGGATGCGGGCCGCGGGATTGGCCTGCGCCTGGCCGAGCCCGGCGAGTTCACGCGCCGCGCCTTTCTCAACGACAAGCTCGACCTGGCCCAGGCGGAAGCCGTGGCCGACCTGATCGAAGCCAGCACCGAAGCCGCCGCGCGCTCGGCCGCGCGCTCCATGGAGGGCGTGTTCTCGCAGGCCATCCACGCGCTGGTGGAGCAGGTGATCCACTTGCGCATGCTGGTAGAGGCCACGCTGGATTTCCCCGAAGAAGAGATCGATTTCCTCGAAGCCTCCAACGCGCGCGGCCAGCTGACCAATATCCGCGAAGCGCTGAGCGGTGTGCTGGC
Organism: Cupriavidus sp. 05N39; assembly: GCF_056397325.1. NCBI lineage: Bacteria > Pseudomonadati > Pseudomonadota > Betaproteobacteria > Burkholderiales > Burkholderiaceae > Cupriavidus > Cupriavidus sp. 05N39. The sequence goes on along the minus strand of NZ_JBFTNE010000069.1, from coordinate 14,684 downwards.
GCAGGCCAGGCAGGGATCGCTGCTACGCGAGGGCTTGTCGGTAGTGCTGGCGGGGCAGCCCAATGTGGGCAAGTCGTCGCTGCTCAACGCGCTGGCCGGCGCGGAGCTGGCCATCGTCACGCCGATTCCCGGCACCACGCGCGACCGCGTGCGCGAGACCATCCAGATCGAAGGCATCCCGCTGCATATCATCGACACCGCCGGCCTGCGCGAAGACGCCAGCGACGAGGTCGAGCGCATCGGCATCGAACGCACCTGGGAAGCGGTAGGCCGCGCCGACCTGGTGCTGCACCTGGTGGATGCGGCCGATTACGTGGAACACGGCTTGTCCGAAATCGACGACGCCATCGACGACCGCCTCTCCGGCCACCTGCCGCCGGGCTCGCCGATCCTGCGCGTGGTCAACAAGATCGACCTGGCGCCGACGGTGGGCGAGCGCCACTTCGGCGCCGACCGCCCGCACGTAGTGGCGGCCATCGGCCCGAACCCGGCCGAGGTATGGATCTCGGCGCGTACCGGCGCCGGCATCGACCTGCTGCGCAACCAGTTGCTGCGGCTGGTGGGATGGCAATCGGGCAACGAAGGGGCTTTCCTCGCCCGCGAGCGGCACCTGACCGCGCTGCGCAATGCGCAATCGCATTTAGACCTGGCCGAGGAGCGCGCGGCGCAAGAGGCGCAGGCGCTGGACCTGTTTGCTGAAGAGCTTCGGCTGGCGCAGGACCATCTGAACAGCATCACCGGCGAGTTCAGCAGCGATGACTTGCTGGGGACGATTTTTACGCGGTTTTGTATTGGCAAGTAACTTGAGTTCCAATACAGAAGCAAGAAAAATCCATCTACCGATATGCTTCTAAAGCCTTCTTTGAGGGTGCCTTGGATGCTTGGACATAAATTTGGACATAGTTTTAGTGCCATGTCCCAATGCCGCGCTGTGGACAACTACGGAACAGCTACTCGGCCAAGATGCGTGCTTGTGGATAATTTTTCCGATGGACCGATGTACGACGCGCAATCGGAGCCAAGCGTAACAACGCATATGTACCAGATGCGCTTGAGTCTACCGCCGAAATACAGCCTTTTCGCGCCGAATTTTTCGATTGAGTCGGGTACCTCGGTGAATCGGCTTGTTAGGCGACGCACACTCTTGCTTCGGATGACATGACGCCCATCTGGCGATCCCGCCAGCGCCCTATGGAGTCTCATCATGTTTAGCCAAGCCCTCCTCGAACACCGAATCGCAAAGCTCCTCCGCCACGCAATCCACCATCCAGTCACAATCCGATTTGCGCAAGCGCGGCGGACAATCAACCTTGAGTTTGGCCACGGACGGATGCAGATTGCGGAAGTCTACCTGGGCCGCTAGTTCTTCAAACGGGGATACTTAGGGACGCATCTGGATGGTCAACTGGTCGAGCGCTCTAACAGTCTGCCGAGTGGGAGTAGAGGTAAAGAAATCATCACTCGGCAGAGTATTGGCTGAAATTGGCAATACGGCTAAGAACTTCCCTTTCAAATTGGCATTCTCTTGCTCCTGCCCTCGGGTTTCCCACATGTCCAAGAAACGCTTCAATCTATCTCTCCAAAACCGCCGGCTCATGCCCCCCCCGATAACATTCCCTCTATCCAATCCTTTGCTCCCATTCCAAGGAAATACAAGGCAAGGCCTATTATGATCGCGGGAAGATACCCGGCTATCATTCCCACACAAATCTCAAATAGGAAATAAATCACGGACCCGATTACTTTCTTTATTTTTTCCAAGGAAATCTCCCAAATAGTCAACGAGACTAAACAGTGCTCCGTAGCATTGAATAATTGRGGCGGACCTGTTGGGGCGAGCGCTCATCGTCGAATAGCCCAACATCCCCATTAGAAATGAGAGTCACACTCATTAACGTTGGGAATTTTCTGCTTTTATGTATGGAATCGTCTGTATCGACCTGACGCCGACAGTGGGCGAGCGGCACCTGACCGCGCTGCGCAATGCGCAATGCGCAATCGCATTTAGACCTGGCCGAGGAGCGCGCGGCGCAAGAGGCGCAGGCGCTGGACCTGTTTGCTGAAGAGCTTCGGCTGGCGCAGGACCATCTGAACAGCATCACCGGCGAATTCAGCAGCGATGACTTGCTGGGGACGATTTTTACGCGGTTTTGTATTGGCAAGTAACGGTGTGCCGCAGGCAAACAGTCCACCCCGGACGTCCATCAACATCTGTCAATATCCGTCTACACGCAACCACTCGTCATAAAGTCTCATCCTGTTGTCGGATGAAGATGGCCCGGCACTAAGCTCTCTGGGGGAAAGACCAGCCCCTTCTTCTCATGCAACTATCCAAAAAAACGGGGAGACATGCGATGAAACAGGGAGCAAGGGATGATCTCAAAGCTGGCTGCGTTTTCAATGTTTCTGATTGTTGGACTGGTCTCCGGATGCGGTGGCGGTGGCGGTGGCGGTGACAGTGGCACCGCGGTTGCAACCAATAGCTCAGGCACAGGGGGAAGCAGCACAACCCCGCCGACACCCGTAGCCACGCCGGTGACTACACCGTCGACGCCGCAGACGGAACTACAAACCACCAAGGCGCTGCTCAAGGCGGCCGCAGCAAGCGGTGCGGCACCGAAGACAATGGCTTCGCCGCCGATCATTACGCCGGGAACGGCGAATATGCCGTCGAACATCGCCGGCAGCACGCTGGTACTCCCCGGTAACACTGCCGCGCTACGCTACATCGGCGCTGTCGTGCAAGCCGGTCTCCTCTATCCGGACGCGGATCTGGTCAAGAATACCGCGGTGAACTACGGGGGGCTGGGACTGGATTCCAACGTCTATTACATCGAATTCGTCACCGATGCGCCGACGTTCGAGATTCTGGTGAAGGGTAATGTCGATGCCTCCGCCCATCGGTTCCTGGTAGACGGGGAGTACGCCTCCACCACGCCAGTCGCCTATCCGGACGATGGAAACCTGTACCTGACCCGGGTCGATTTCCAGGGCAGCAGGAAGTCAAGGCGGATCCGCATCGAGACGCCGAACATGCGCTTCGGGGGCGTGCGCCTTGCACCTGGCGACGCCATTTCCGCGCCGCCCGCGGAACCCAGGGTGCGGGCCGTGGTGCTCGGCGACTCATTTACGGAAGGCATGGCCGCAGTCGGGTATAGCTTTGACAACTACGCGGCCCAGCTCGGATACCTGGCTGGGTGGAAGGACATGTATCAGTCCGGGGTCGGGGCCACAGGCTATCTGGCCGCGCCTTCCCCCAAACTCAAGTTCCGCGACCGGTTGGCAACCGACGTCTTTCCTTTCAATCCGCATGTTCTCGTCGTCGCCGGCGGCATCAATGACACGGGTTCTTCCAAGGCAGAGCTGCAAGCGGAAGCCACCGCCGTGTTCGACGCTGTAGCAAAGAACCTGCCGAACACCATCGTCTTTGTCATCGGCCCTTGGTCGCCGGGCTTTCCCCGCACTGAGCAGCGGGATGCCATCAAGGCGGCGGTCGGCACGCGCGCCAACTTCTATTTCATCGATAACGTGGCGGAACAGTGGCAAACCGGGACAGGCAATGTTGCCCATCCGAAGGGCGACGGAAATGGCGACGTGTACGTCTCCGACGATGGCGCCCATCCCTCGGCCGCTGGCCATGTCTACCTGGCAGGCAAGGTCGCGGCCGCGGTGAAACAGGTGTTGAACACATTCTGACGTCACTGCCCGCGGCGGGAAGGAAGCGGATAGCCGCGCAACGCAGCGTTGGCTTTCCTCCCGCCGCATGGCGTCGCTGGGTCAGGTGTACTTCAGTCAGATGAATTTCAGCAACGAGGAGCCCAGCATGAGCAACTCGTCAAAATGGGTCACCAGTCCAAAGCTCAGCAGGAACATGCCCACATGGAAGGAACTTTGGTGGCGGCGGGAAAACTGCAGGACCGGGGCCGCTATAAAGTGGCGGCACCGCGTAAGATTCAGCAACAGGCACATTGCCACGCCCAGCGCTGCCCCGCCCAGCACGTCCGTCGGATGATGCAGCCCGACATAGACACGTGACATGCAGATAAACAGGATGGCATACGCCAGCGCAAAGATGCCGATGCGCCAGGACGCGACCAGCACGCCGGTCGCCACGGCGCACCACAGCATCGCATGATCGCTCGGGAAGGCGCTCCAGGTTCGGATCCGGTCTTCCGAGGACACGAGAAAGCGCAACCCCAGTTCAGGGTTCGCAAAGGGACGGATGCGGAAAGGCACCCAGTGCGCCAGGAACCGGCCCAGGACCAGCACGCAAAGACCGGCGACAATCGTGGTCACAACGATTTCCTGGTCGCGCAGCTTGTCCGGGCCATCGCGGAACCAGACCCACCACAGCAGCGCGATCATCGGCAAGCCGCGGAGCATATAGAACTGGGTCATGGCCAACGCCGCGCGGTCGATAAAAACCGATCGGAAAGCGAACTGATGCAGGAAGTGAATGATACTGCTATCAAATGCGTTCATCGCGTCCTCGCCACATGCACGAAATAGCAATCGTTAATCACCTGTTCCGGGGCTTGGCAAGCATAGGAGAGACCCCGATTGGCGCAAGTCACGCTTTTTTTGCTGACGCACAAGATCGCACACTAAAACGAAGCCAGGCGACTCGGAACCCTCCGCTTGAACAAGGGCATAGTCTGGCACATTTCGCGTTGCGTTTTTGCACGTCCTGTACGGTGCGCGAAGCGCCGTTGTCCTGCACTCCCCAACTTCTATACTAAACATGTCGGTGGCGCTGTCCGCGCTACCCGCGGCTGCGGGCCGGCCAGCACGGCAGCCGGCCCGCAAGCCATGGCAAGCATGCCGCGCGGCAAAGGCAGGAATCGGGGGCCTGGCTTCTGGACAGGCGCCGGGGCGATGCGTCCCGCGCAGGTGCAGATGTGCGCACGGCTTCATGATCGGCCCGGACCCAGGCAAGGAGAATGTCATGAACAACGCGCAAGTACCTCTCGTCTCCACCCTGAACCACCTGATCGAGGTCGGCAAGGACGGCGAGCTCAGCTGCACGACCGGGGCCCGCGAAGTGCATAACCCCGAGATACGCGCCATCCTGACCGGCACGGCGGAATCCTGCCGCGCCTCGGTGATGGAGTTGCAGGCGCTGGTGACCGCGCTGGGCGCCGAGCCGCGTGATCGCGGCAGCATGGGGGGCACGCTGCATCGCGGCTGGATGGAGGTGCTGCATGTCATCGCGCCGCACAACGACGATGCGGTGCTGCAGCTATGCGAACGCGACGAGGAAGCCGCCAAGCGGGAATACCAGTCGGCGCTGATGAAGGACATGCCGCCCGAGATCCGTGCGGTGGTGCAACGCCAGTACGAGGGTATCCAGTGGCATCACGACCGCATCCATGCCATGCGGGGGATGCAGATTCACTGATTCACCGATCCCCGGATCTCGCCGAACGGCGGCGGGCGCCGGCCGCTCACCAGACGAACGGGATCAGCCGGTACCGCACCCTGGCCGCGTACGCTGCGTAGCCGGCAAGGCCGCGCAGTAGTTCGCGGTCTTCCATTGCCGTGCGAAAGACGATGCCGCCGACGAGCACCAGCGATCCCGCCATGCCATACCAGGAGCCAAGCAGCAAGGCGTTGGCCGGCAGGAAAACCAGCATGACGGCATAGAGCGGATGGCGAACCACGGCGTAGGGGCCGGTTGAAACCACGCGATGCCCGCGCTCGGACTGGATCCGGACGACGGCGGCGAGGAAGGTGTTTGCGTGAAACACGCGGTCGATCGCGGGAAACGACAGCACCAGCAGCACGGCGCCCGCGCACTGCAGCCAGAGCGGCATCGCGGACCAGCGGTAGCGCACCGCGTCCAGGCCCATCAGTACCAGCCAGGCACACCAGGCAACGCCCACCACCGGCAGCAGCAGCTTGTCCCATAGCGGCTGACCTGGTTGAAAAGGCATTTTCATGCGCTCGGCGAGCAGCGCGGGATCGTACCGCGCCAGACGCTGCGTTGCCCAGGCGCCGCCACCAAAGAACAGGATGAGATACACCCAGCCGGCGGGCCAGGCCAGCGTTCCCGCCGCGCCAAACAACAAGACCGCAAAGAACAGCGCCTCCACGGCGAGCGTGAACCCGACCTTGAATCCCATGTTGGCCTCTTCGTGTATCAGGCAAATCAGGCAACGGCGCAGGCAATCGAACCGGCCACCGCGTGCCTGTCATGTCTTCACGTTAGCACGCAACTGGCAGGCCGGCGGCGCCAGCCGGCGCGCTCGCCCGGGGCCGGAGCGGGCTGGGCCGATTGCCCCTCCAATGAATCGCATGCCGGCGCGGCCAACCGCTACAATGGGCCGTTTCAGCGAACGAGCCCCTGCCATGTCCGATCATCCGCGCTTTACCCTCAATCGCTCGCTCGTCATCCTGGTGCCGCAGCAGCCCTTCTTCGAGTGGATCATGGCCGTGGATACCGATCCGGTGGCCACCCTCACCCTTGAGCATGTGCGCGAGGACCAGAGTGTGTTCCTGGTCCCGGATGATGTCGCGACTTCACCGGAAGCGCTGTTGTGGGTGGAACAGCGCTGGCGCGCCTTCTTCGAATTCATGCTGGGCGAGTGGTTCGACGAAAGCCTGTGGCCCGAAACGCTGACGCTGCAGCAGTTTCGCGACTGGTTTACCGTGCAGCACCACTCGATGGTGTTCGACATGGCACCCGACGTCCCGGTCGAGCATGAGGACTGGGAAGACGAGGACGACGGCGAAGCCGGGCTGCGCCACTTGCACTGATCCCTTACGCCAAACCCGCGAGTCCCGCGGAAGCCATTATTGAGTCACATCGCGGGTTGGAAGCGCATGCCCTCCGGCAACCCGGCGCGGCCCCCCCTCAGGCTGTGGACAAGTCTGTGGAGAAGACCGAACAACCCTGTGGGCAAAGCTGTGGGCAACTTTTCCGGCGCCCCCGCCGCGACGCCTGGATTGACGGCGCAAAGCGTTGCCACAGGCGGGTTGGCGGGTACCCCGGCCAAGTGGCCGCGCAGCGCCGGAATGTCGATGCACAAACATGCGCCTGGCAGCGCGACGGCCTATTTTTATCGCAGGAAACCCCGTTTTGAACCGTACCCAGCAAATCCTTATCGCCATTGTTGCGTTGGCCGTGCTTGCCATGTTGTGGCTCACCGGCAATCATGAAGAACAACAGGTGGAGCCGGCCGCAGAGCCGGTGGCCCAGGCCTCCCCCGCGTCCGAACCCAACAGCGGCGCGCGCGGCGTGCCCAAGAACGGTACGCTGGACCCGATCAGCATCGACCCGAAGCGCACCACCGACATCCTGCCGCAATACCAGGCGGACACGCTGGTCGATGACTACCAGGAAGACGCTGGCGCGGCCGACGACCGCTACCGCGGCAAGTATTTCATCGTGGAAGGCGTGGCCAGCGGCGTGCGGCGCGAGGCGAACGACTCGGTATTCCTCGATATCCGCTCCAACAGCCCCGCCCTTGTGGTACGCGCCAAGCTCTTGCCGATACAGATCTGCGGCCCCGCCGGGCGCACCTGCGAGGTGGAAGCGCGCGGCACCATGGTGCGGCGCGGACAGAAAGTGGCCGTGGAGTGCACCGGCGCCGGCCAGGTGGATGGCTCGCCCGTGCTCGAAGGCTGCCTTGTGCGCGGCGGCGCAAACTGAGCGCGAGCACTGACTTATCCCTTTTTGCCGCAAGCCTCCGGATCGATACTTCGCATGCAAACCCTGCTTTCCGTACTCGCCCTGACCATCCTGATCGTCACCGTGGTGGGCCTGGTGTCCCCGCCCTTTATCAGCAACGCCTTCCTCAAGGGCCGTCCGGTGGGACGCTTGCAGATCCTGCTGGTGGGTGTCTTCCTTGCGGCCATCTGCCTGATGGTGGTGGGGACGATGGCGAGCGGCGGCCCGGCAAAGACCTGAAGCGCCGGACGAAGGCGCCGAGCGAGTCAAAACCCGACACCGTCTGGAATGACAACCGCCGCAAACAGTGCGGCCGACGCCCCTCCGGGGCCTTGTAGGACGCATCCCACAGCAGGATCGGCGCGCCGTCGATAATGCGGAGCCCTGGCGCTGTATATCTTTCCATCACGATACGAACAAACGCCTGCGCCGGAGCCTGAAGCTCGCTTCAGTGCCGGCGGCGCCGAATATCATGATGGAAAGTCTCCTCCGGGGCAGTAGCACCGCGCCGCAAGCCCAGGCACTCGCCAACATCCTCGCCGTGACACGCCGCGCGTGGGAGGTCGCCGGGCTGGAGCCCGTTGCCACCGGCCGGTCGGATTCCCAACCCCGCCAGCGCCGCCGCGACCAGTTCGCGCAGCGCGCTGCCCGTGCCTTCGAGGCGCAGGTGATGGCGCTGCGCTGCCGCCAGGCGTTTGTTGCCTGAGGCTGCCTGACGGCGCCCGGACAAGCTGGCACCGGGTCGAACCGCCAGTCTCCAAGGGAAGTACCCTTCCTGGCCAGCCGCTACGGCTGGCCGTTTTTTGCGTCCGGCACCTCGCGCATGCAGCCGGACGCCACCGCCGGACCCTTTTCCCCGCTCTGTTCCACCGATTGCCGCCGCCACGATGGCCTAAAGTTGGCGCTCGCGCCTGCCGACAACACGGTTCATCCCGCCAGGCGCGCCGCCACGGCAGCCGCCGGGCAGGTCCGCCGGCGCCGGGGTGCGCTGGGCACCCTTGCAGCAGCGAACCAGGAGCATCATGAAGAAAGCATTGCTAGCCGCCACCGCCAGCCTGGGCTTGCTGGCCACCGGCTGCGCCACCTACCAGTCCGTCGTCCCGGTCGACCGCGGCGACCGCATCGCCGCAGCGCAGCCGGCCGACGGTACGCTGTTCTGCGTGATCAGCAACCCGGTCGGCAACGCCTACATGGACGCGCTGCGCGATTCCATCCAGGCGCGCGGCTTCGAGTTCAAGGTCTTGTCACCCGGCGCATCGATTGCCTCGTGCCCCTATACCGCGACTTTTGTCGCGCAACGGCAGTCGTACTGGCGCGATTTCCTCAGTTCAGCCGAGATCGTCGTCTACATCGGCGGCGACCGCGCCGGCAAGGCGAACTACGACGCGCTGCGCAGCGCCGGCGGCCTGAACCTGAGCAACCTGGTGGTGCCCGAGGCAAAGATCGAGGAACTGGTCGATCAGTTGCTGCCCGGCATGCGGCCCAAGCAGTCCACCACCGGCACGGCAGGCGCGCCCGCCGCGCCGCCTTCACCGGCTACGCCAGCCTGAACACCCGCCCGTGCGCGGACCGGCGGCCAGTCAGCCGATCACCTGGCCCAGCCGCACCACGGTGACGCCGGGGCGCAGTTGCCGCAACGAAGGCATGACCAGTACGCAATCCGGGTACGGCGTGACCACCGGCTCGCCATCGCGCCAGCCGATCACGGTGCCAGCCTCGGCAAAGGTTTCCAGCCCGGTGTACGCGCCGGCGAAGCGGAAATCCATGCTGCTGGCCACCACCGGCTCCGTCACGCGTACCACCCGCTGCGGGTGCAAGAGCCACAGCCAGCCGGCGGGCACGTCGTCGGCATCGATCACGCCGGCGTTGAGCAGGAAGCGCGCGGTGCTGTCCTTGGCCACGCCCACGGCGGTGGCTTCCCAATGCTGGCCGCACTCGATCAGCAGCGCGTTCCTGGCGCTGGCCGGGTCGCCAAAGCCTTCGTAGTCACGCATGCGGCGGCCTTCGGGGTGGCCTTCATCCACGATCACGTTGGCCGGCGCACCCACGGCGCGCGCGAGGGCGATGCCCTTGTCGAGCGGGCCGGAGACGATCAGCGGCAGGCTCTTCTCGTGCATGGAGTGCAGATCCAGCAGCAGGTCCACGGTATCGATGACCGGGCGCATGGCACGCGCGCGGCGCAGCTCGGATGAATCGCGGGTGGTGTCGTCCAGCACGGCCGCCGTCCACACGCGGTTGAAGTCCTGGTCCACGTAGCGCGACRCATCCGGGCGGGCCGCATCGAAGGTGTGGTACGCGTCGACGTTGGCGAAGGCCAGCGTCAGGCGGCCGCGGCGCGGACGCACGCCGAGATCCAGCAGTGCCTTGACGGTGATGGCGCCGCACACTTCGTTGCCGTGGGTCAGCGCGTTGACCATCACGTGCGGGCCGGGCACGCCACTATCGAAGGTGTGGACGTAGGGCACGCCGCAGTTGCCGGCGGCATAGGGGCGGATATCGGGGAATTCGACTTCAACCGGGTAAGCGTCGAAGCTGGGGGCAGTGGTCGTCATGTCTGTGGGTCGGCTAGGTTGCCTGGGTTGCCAGTGGGATCGGCCGGGAGCAGCAAAGAAAAACAGGCGGCACCGTGGCGGCGCCGCCGCTTGCGACAAACAAATGGTACGCCTGCCGCCGCTTATTCGTGGATGCCGGCGGTCTGGACGATGCTCTTGTACTTCACCGTTTCGCGCTTGATAAAGGTGCCGAACTGGGCCGGGCCGCCCGGCGCGACTTCCACGCCGGCTTCTGCCAGCTTCTTCTTCACTTCGGGCATGGCCAGCACGGCCTGCATCTCGGTGTTCACGCGGTCGACCACGGCGCGCGGGGTATTGGCCGGCGCCATCAGGCCGAACCACACGCCCATGTCCACGCCCTTGAGCGCGCTGCTTTCGGACAGCGCGGGGACATTGGGCGCCACCTGGGCGCGGTGCCCTTCGGTCACGCCGTAGGCCTTGACCCGGCCGGCCTGGATATGGGGCAGGGCCGACGACAGCACCATCACGGCGAGGTCGATCTGGCCGCCGAGGAGGTCGGTCGACATGGCGGAAGCCCCCTTGTAGGGCACATGGGTGATATTGACCTTGCCCTGCTGCTTGATCAGTTCGCCGGCCAGGTTCAGCGGCGTGCCCACGCCGGACGACGCATAGGCCAGCTTGCCCGGCTGCGCCTTGGCCAGCGCGATCAGCTCGTCGGCGTTCTTGGCCGGCAGCGCGGACTTGCCCACCAGCACCATCGGCTGGGTGCCGACAAAGGTGATCGGCGCCAGGTCGCGCTCGCCGTCGTAGCGCACGGCGGGATTGGTCAGGCGCGCGATCGAGACCTCGCTGCCCGACCCCATCAGCAGCGTGTAGCCGTCGGCATCGGCCTTGACCACCTTGGAGGCGCCGATGGTGCCGCCGGCGCCGCCCAGGTTCTCGATGACCACGCTCTGGCCCAAGCGCTTGCCCAGCTCCGGCGCGATCGTGCGCGCCACCAGGTCGACGCTGCCGCCGGCGGTGTAGCCCACCACCAGCGAGATCGGCTTGGCGGGCCAGCCCGAGGCGCCGGCGCCGCCGGCAAGCACACAGAAGGATGCGGCAGCAGCCGCACGCAGCAGTTTGTTCATGGCAGGTCTCTCCCCTTTTTGGATATGCAGGTATGCAGATATCCGGCGATATTAGAGAGCGCGCGCCTGCAGCAACATGCGGCTTTGGCAATGGCGCTTGCCGTTTTGGCAAGTGGCCGATGCGACATGCGAGGCGGACAAAATCGCGGCGCCATCCCACGCACAATCGTTCAAGACGGCATCCGTTGCCCCGCCATAAAGTCGTGTTCAACGAACCAGCCTGACGGAGACGCGATGGAAAACCTGCTTGCTTCCATGCCGGGGATCTGGCGTCCGCTCGCGGCGCTGATCCTGGCGTCGGTGGTCGTCATGGGGAGCCCGGGGCCCTCGACGATCAGCGTCACGGCCGTCGGTGCCGCCCATGGCGTGCGGCGCTCGCTCGGCTATGCCTGCGGGCTGATCGCCGGCACCATCGCGGTGCTGCTGATGGCTTCGACGGGCGTGGTGGCGCTAGTCGCGTCGGTGCCGCACGGCGCGCGCGTGCTCGGCGTCCTGTCTGCCGCCTACATCCTCTACCTGGCGTTCAGGATTGCCACCGCGCCACCGCTCGGAGACCAGAGGAGGGCGCTGACGGCTCCCGCGTTCGCCGGCGGCTTCCTGCTGGCCATCGCCAACCCCAAGGCCTACCTGGCGATTGGCGCCGTGCTGGCGGGCACCACCGTCATCGCCGGGCACCAGGGCCTGGACGCCATCGTCAAGATCGCGGTGCTGAGCGCGATGATTGCCGTCATCCACTTGTGCTGGCTGCTGGCCGGCGTTTCGCTGTCCCGCTTCCTCCATGATCCGGTGAGTTCGCGCCTGATCAATGTCTCGATGGCGGCGATCCTTGTAGCCATGACGCTGGCCGCGCTGATGCATTGACGGATTGATGCGGGCCAACCGGAGGAAGCCGGACGCCTAGGCCACCACCGCCGCGCGCCAGAACGCCTCCGCCAGCGCCCGCATGGGCGAGCGCGGGCGATAGAGCAGGATCTGCATCGCCAGGTCGGTCTCGCCGCCCACTTCCAGTCCGGCGCGCACCAGCCGCCCGGCGTGGAGATCGTCGGCGACCAGCCGCGCCGGCAGCCACGCCAGGCCCATGCGCTGGCGCACCATTTCATGCACCGACTCGGCGAAATCGCTGACGGCGATCACATCGAGCCGGCTGGCCAGCCCGCGCCGCGCGATCTCGCCGTTGACCATGCGCCCCAGCGTCAGCGTCTCGGCGTAGGCGATCATCGGCACCGGCGCGCGCTGGCCACGTGCGAGCAGCTTGTACTGCGGCCCGCCGCCGTCCGCCGCGGCGCTCACGCAGACCAGGCGTTCCTCGCCCACCAGGTGGTACTGGTAGCGCGCGTTGTCCAGCGTCACCGGCTGCTCGGGCGAGTTGTAGCAGAGCAGGAAATCGGCATCGCCTTCGGTGAACATCGCCAGCGCGTCGTGCGTGGGAAAGGTGGAAAGCCGGGTGCGGAAATTCGCCGCCACCTTGTCGTTGCGCAACGCATGGCGCAGGCCGGCCAGCCACGCCGGCAGCATCGAGCGCGCCAGCGTCTTGCCGGTGGCAATCACCACCGTGCTGGCATCGGCGCGATGCGCCGCGCGCAGCGACAGCCGCGTCTCGTCCAGCGTGCGCAGCGCGCTCTGAGCGGCTTCCAGGAATTGCCGTCCCTCGTCGGTGAGGCGCACGGGGAACACACTGCGGTCGATCAGCGGCGCGCCCGCCCAGACTTCCAGCGCCTGCATGCGGCGCCCGAACGCGGGCGGGGTGACGTTGCGCAGCTCCGCCGCGCGCGCGAGGCTGCCGGCCTGGGCCAGGCACACAAAATCCTCGAGCCAGCGGATATGCATAAGGACTCGCGCCAACGCGCGTGCAGAAGTGGTAGGGAGAGAGGCGCCATCGCATACGCGGCGCTGCGAATATTGTAGCTGTACGCGCCTGGCACCCCCGCGCGCGGGGCCCGGATCACGCACGCGCGGCAAGCGGATCCTCAGGCGGATCCCGGGAAGATTAGAGGCAACACTCCAATATTGCACTTGTGAAACACTCGCCGCGCTCGCTAGGCTCCGTACAGCCGTTTCAAGCATCCGTTTGCCGTCAGAGCAGGAAGCTGTCGCGGTGCGTGGAGTTTCGCCGGGGATCCACCGCATGACAATACGAGACACGCCCAATATGAAGACCGTAAAAGGCACGGCAGGAGACACCAAGGCGCGCATTCTTGACGCCACCGAGCGCCTGTTTATCGAGGTGGGCTACGAGGCCACCTCGCTACGGCAAGTGACATCGCGCGCCATCGTCAACCTGGCCGCGGTCAACTACCACTTCCGCAGCAAAGACATCATGATGCAGGCGGTGCTGGGCCGCCGGCTCGATCCGCTCAATGCACGCCGCCTGGCGCTGCTCGACGCCTGCGAGACACGCTGGCCGGGCGAGCAGCTGCGATGCGAACACGTGATGGGCGCACTGTTCGTGCCCGCGCTGCAGATGGCGCGCGAGCCCGAGGTGGGCGGCCCGTCGTTCCTGCGGCTGCTGGGGCGCGTGTATTCGGATACCTCTCCCTTTATCCAGTCCTACCTGCTCGGCCACTACGCGCCGGTCCTCGGCCGCTTCTCCGACGCCTTCGCCCGCGCGCTGCCCCAGATCCCGCGGCGTGAACTCGGCTGGCGCCTGAACTTCGCGCTCAAGGCACTGGCAGGCGTGCTGGCCGGCGATGCGCCCGGCGACCTGCTGCCGGCGTTCGCGCAGGGCCAGGACCAGAGCGACGCGCACGTGCTCGCCCAATTGAGCGCGCTGGTGGTGGCCGCGCTGAAGGCCCCCGTGCCGGCCGGCCAGCAACTGTCCGCGCTCCAGGACGTGTTCCTGATCGGCGAGACCCAGCACGCCGAAGAACGCGCCGGGCAAATCGCGTCGAATGCCCTGGCGGCAGAGCAGGCAAGACAGGCACAACAGGCGCAACGCGCCGACACCTTGCCCACCGCCCCGCGCAAGCCACGCCGCACGACACGCAGCGAAGGCGCCGCGCGCGCCGCCATCGCCAGCCTGACGGTGCCCGGCGCACGCGAGCAGCCCATCATCTTTCCCAGCAATCCGCTCGACGACTGGATGCGCATGCGCTCCAGGACCTAGCGCGGCATACAACTGCGGCCCCGTCAAAGTCCGAAGATCGAAGGATCGAGTAAGCGAAGAGCTGCAGAAAAAAGCGATATCGCCAGAACCACGATTCGGCGTAGCCGTGTGGAGCGCCCTCAAGGGCGGGCCACACCCCAGCGCGATGCGAAGCGAGCCGTCAAGGTGCACCAGGCCGTATGGGGCGTCCTCGTCGGCAGGCAAAAAGAGCGGAAAAGAGGGGGCCATGTTTGAGCATCGCCTTAAGGCGATGTGAGTTTGGCCCCCGG
>NZ_JBFTNE010000068.1:0-38564 GCF_056397325.1 Cupriavidus sp. 05N39 | reverse complement strand
CTTGGCACGGATGACTTTCTGTTCCTGAGTCATGGCGGACTCCTTGTGGATTCCGCCGCACACTGGCACTCTGGGCTACGCCCTTCGCACCGATGTGCGGCGGCATGGATAACCAACCACTGTCAGATTTAGTCTAGGCTATTACACCTTAAGGCGATGCTCAGACATGGCCCCCTCTTTTCCGCTCTTTTTGCCTGCCGACGAGGCGCCCCATACGGCCTGGTACACCTTGACGGCTCGCTTCGCATCGCGCTGGGGTGTGGACCGCCCTTGGGGGCGCTCCACACGGCTGCACCGAATCGTTGTCTGGTTGCTGCGCTCTTGTTTTGGTCCTCGGATATTGAAGGTTGGGGAACTCGCGCGAGTGAGATCTGGGCCATCTGGCTGTCTTATTGCTTACGCAGAAACGGGTACGCTTTGGTCGTCCGGGCTGCGTTTATCCCGGATTCGCGCGTGTATCGGTGCGTGTGTCAGCCGGTGAAATCGCCGTGCCGCCCGGCGCCGCCGACAAAGCGGGCGGCGCCCTGGATGCCTTCCTGGAAGACGATCGGCGCGCCACTGGCGCCTTCGGCTCGCAGGGCGTCGGCCAGCGGCAGGTCCCATTGCCCATAGGCGGAGGCGCGGTCCGTCAGCATGCAGCTTTGGGGAAAGGCGGCCAGTTCGTGCGCCAGCGCTTCGGCGGCGGCGCGGGCCTGGCCCGGCTCTACGAGGCGGTTGGCCAGTCCCATGGCCAGCGCTTCCTCGGCGGGCACGGCGCGGCCGGTGAGGATCAAGTCGAGCGCGCGGCCCATGCCGACGATGCGCGGCAGCCGTACCGTGCCGCCGTCGATCAGCGGCACGCCCCAGCGCCGGCAGAACACGCCGAAGACAGCGCCGCGCTCGGCCACGCGCAAGTCCGCCAGCAGCGCCAGTTCCAGCCCGCCCGCCACCGCATAGCCGCTGACCGCCGCGATCAGCGGCTTGGACAGGGCCAGCCGGCTCGGGCCCATCGGGCCCGCGCCGCCGCCTTGCGGATCGAGTTCGTGGCGCCGTGCGGGGTCGCCCACCGCCGACAGGTCGGCACCGCCGCAGAAATGGCCGCCCGCGCCCCACAGCACCGCCACGCGCAGGGCCGGGTCGGACTCGAAGTGCGCGAAGGACTCGCGCAGCGCCAGCGCCATGGGACCGTCCACGGCGTTGCGCTTGTCGGCGCGATCCAGAATGATGGTGAAGACCGGGCCGTCGCTTTCGGTCCTGACATACGGGTTGGGCTTAATATCCATGCTCGCGTCCTCGGTGCCTGGGATTGTTAACGTGCTTATCAAGTGGCGATGGGGTGTTGGTTAGGTGTTTTTCCAAATACCAAAATATTTCATAGAATGATATATATGTGGAATTAGAAGAAATATTTGTGGTTTACCCTTCACCGTTCACGCTGCCGACACTGCACTTCTTGCCGCCCTTATTGCCCCCGCTGCCGCTCATGCATGAAATAGAGATCCGCGAGCCCTCCGCCACCGACCTGGTGCTGGACCTGCTCTTCGGCCACCCGGAACGAACCCTGCCGGTGCAGGCGCTGGCGCGCGGCGCCGAGGTGATGGGCATCGGCACGCCCAGCGTGCGCGTGGCGCTGACGCGGCTGCAGCGCCAGGGCCGCATCGTCAAGACGGAGCGCGGCTGCTACGCGGTGCTGCCGGAGGGCAATCCGGTCTATGACGAGGTCGAGCACTGGTTTGAAAAGGAAAGCCGGCTGGAACACTGGGCGGGCGACTGGCTGGTGGTGCAGGACGCCGCAGTCGCGCGCAGCGAGAAGACCGCGTGGCGGCATCATGCGCGCGCGCTGGCGCTGTGCGGCTTCCGCACACTGGCGGCCGGCATCAATGTGCGCCCCGACAATCTCGCCGGCGGCGCCGTGGCGACGCGCTCGGCGCTGACCCGGCTGGGCATGGCCGGTGCCAGCCTGCTCTTCGTCGGCCGCGAGTTCGACGCCGATGCCGAAGCGCGCATGGAACAACTGTGGGACGTGCCGGCGCTGCAATCGGCCTACCGCCGCGCGCTGGCGCAGCTGGAGCGCAGCCAGTCCAAGCTGGCGCGCATGGCGCCCGACGCCGCCGCGCGCGAGACCATGCTGGTGGGCCGCGCCATCATCCGCGCCATCGTGCGCGATCCGCTGCTGCCCGAGGCCATCATGGACCCGGCGCCCCGCCGCGCCCTGATCGAGGCCACCCGCGCCTACCAGTTACAGGCGCGCGGCCTGTGGGTGACGCTGCTGGACGGCTGATCGCGGCCCGGTGCCCGCCGGGAGGCGTATGCGCACCATGCCTCGCCAAGCGGCGGCGACTCACGTAAACTGGCCGGAACTTATGCGGCGCATCGTGTCACTCAGTCAAGTGACGCGCACTGGCGTTGCCGGGACCTCACGGGCCCCGCCAGGTGCTTGCGCCGCATCTACGCTGGCCAAGACAAGGAGTACAGGGTGAGCATGCCCGATTTCGACATGGTGCTGTTCGGCGGCACCGGAGACCTGGCGCGGCGCAAGCTGCTGCCGGCGCTGTTCGATGCGCACCGGGCGGGTCTGCTGCACCCGAACGCGCGCATCCTTGCCACCGGCAGCCATCCCCTGACCACCGAGGACTATGTCGGCTCGCTGGAGCAAAGCGTGCGGCCCGGCCTTGAGCATGCGCCCCCGGAAACCTGGGCCAGTTTCCTGGCCCGCATCAGCTACGTGCAGGCGGATGCCCGCGAGCCGGCGCACTTCGATGCGCTGGCGCAGAAGGTCCTCCAGCGCGCGCCCGAAGTGGTGGTGTGCTATCTCGCCACGGGCCCGCACATCTTTGTGCCCATCTGCGAGCAACTGGCGCGTACGGGGCTCAATCATTCCAATGTCCGCATCGTGCTGGAGAAGCCGCTCGGGCACGACCTGCATTCTTCCGATGCGATCAACTCGGCGGTGGCGCGGTTCTTCGCCGAAGACCAGATCTATCGCATCGACCACTATCTCGGCAAGGAGTCGGTGCAGAACCTGATGGCGATCCGCTTCGGCAATGCGCTGTTCGAGCCCCTATGGCGCCGCGAATGGGTGCAGGACGTGCAGATCACCATCGCCGAGGAGCTTGGCGTGGAAACGCGCGGTGACTTCTACGACAGTACCGGCGCGCTGCGCGACATGGTGCAGAACCACCTGCTGCAATTGCTGTGCATGGTGGCGATGGAGCCGCCCACCAGCCTGTCCGAAGATGCTATCCGCGACGAGAAGATCAAGATACTCAAGGCACTCAAGCCCATCACGCCGCAGGACGTGGCCGAGAAGACCGTGCGCGGGCAGTATCGCGCCGGCGCGGTGGGCGGCAAGCCGGTGGTGGGCTACCTGGACGAGAAGGGCATCGCGCCCGACAGCCATACCGAGACCTTCGTCGCCATCAAGGCCGAGATCGCCAACTGGCGCTGGTCCGGCGTGCCGTTCTACCTGCGTACCGGCAAGCGCATGCAGTCGCGCGTGGCGGAGATCGTGATCCACTTCCGCGATGTGCCGCATGCGATCTTCCCGCGTCCGCTGACCCTGTCGCCGCAGAACCGGCTGGTGATCCGGCTGCAGCCCGAGGAGAGCATTCGCCTGTATTTCCTGGTCAAGCAGCCCGGCGATACCGTGGCGCTCACCGGGACCTCGCTTGACCTGGACTTCGCCAACTCCTTCAAGGTGCGGCGCGCCGGCGCCTACGAGCGCCTGCTGCTCGATGTCATCCGCGGGCGGCTGGGTTTGTTCGTGCGGCGCGACGAGCAGGCGCAGGCCTGGCGCTGGGTCGAACCCATCCTCGATACCTGGGCGGACAGCACCGTGCCGCCCAAGCCGTATACCGCCGGCACCTGGGGGCCGGCCGCTTCGTCCGCGCTGATGTCGCGCGACGGCTCGCTCTGGCACGAAGAGGTCTAGCCGCGGCTTTGTTTGCAGGTTCTTGCAAGCCTTGCCAACCATCACTCGAACAGGAGAAACCATGCGACGCTACGAACATACTTCCGAGGCGGACCTGGCCGAAGCGATGGCGATCTCGGTGGCCCACGCGCTGGAGACTGCCATCGGCGTAAACGGCTGGGCGGTGCTGGCGGTATCGGGCGGCCGCTCGCCGGTGCCGCTGTTCGAGCGCCTGCGCCACCGCACGATCCGCTGGGACGCTGTCACTGTCACGCTGGTCGACGAGCGCGTGGTGCCGCCGGACCATGACGACAGCAATGGCGCGCTGGTGCGCCGCCACCTGCTGCGCGAGGCCGCGGGCAAGGCGGCCTTCGTGCCGCTGGTGGCCGATGCCGCCGAGGTGGCCGATCCGGCGAGCGCGGTGGCGCGCCTGAATGCGGCCTGGCGGCAGCCCGACGTGGTGGTGCTGGGCATGGGCGAGGACGGCCACACCGCCTCGCTGTTTCCCGAGGCGCCCGAACTGCAGCAGGCGCTGGCCGACACGCAGCCGGGCTACCTGGTGACGCATCCGCGCGAGGCGCCGCACGCGCGCATCACGCTGAACCTGGCGGCGTTGCTGGCGGCCGACCGCGTTTTCCTGTCGTTCGCGGGGCCGGCCAAGGCAGCCGTGTTCGCCAGCGCCTGCAAGGGGCCCACGCCGGCGCTGCCCGTCAGCCTGGTGCTGAGCCGGCATCGCCACGGCACCGATGTCTTCTCGGCCTGACGCCATGCAAGGCTATCCGCGCTTGCTGGGCGATGTCGGCGGCACCAATGTGCGCTTCGCGCTGGAGACCGCGCCGCAGCGCATCGGCCCCGTGACCGCGCTCAAGGTGGCGGATTTCCCCTCGCTTGAGGCTGCCATGCTGCACTACCTCGGCGGGCTGCCGCCCGGCAGCGCCAGGCCGCGCTACGCGGCGGTCGGCCTTGCCAATCCCGTGACCGGCGATCGCGTCAAGCTGACCAATCACGCCTGGGCGTTTTCCATTTCTGAGATGCAGCGCTCGCTCGGCTTCGACCTGCTGCTCGCGATCAACGACTTCACCGCGCTGGCGCTGGGTCTGCAACACCTCGGCGAGCAGGACCTGACGCTATTGCGCCCGGGCACCGCCGTGGCCGGCGCGCCGCGCGCGCTGGTCGGGCCCGGCACCGGCCTGGGTGTGTCCGGACTGGTGCCGGCGCGCTCGGGCCCGGCCGTGGCGCTGGCCGGCGAGGGCGGGCATATCGAGCTGATGCCGGAGACCGAAGACGAATGGACCGCCTGGCGCGCGGCCCACCAGGCCTTCGGGCGCGTCTCCGCGGAACGTCTTTTGTCGGGCATGGGACTGTCGCTGACACACGCCGCGCTGCACGCAGAAACGGGTACGCCCCTGGCGCGGCAGCTCGCACCGGCGCAGGTAACGGAAGGCGCGCTCCACCGGCACGACCCGGTCTGCGAGCGCGCGCTCGCCGTGTTCTGCGGCCTGCTGGGGTCCGTGACGGCCGATATTGCGCTGGTGCTCGGCGCGCGCGGCGGCGTCTACCTGGGCGGCGGCATCCTGCCGCGCTTCGTGCCCGCGCTGCGGGCGTCTGCCTTCAACGCGCGGTTTGCCGCGAAGGGCCGCATGCGCGCCTACCTGGAAAACCTGCCGGTTTACGTGATCACCGCCGGCTTCCCGGCCCTGCCAGGACTGGCGCAGGCGCTGGCCGAGGCGATGGCTCACGGACTCCCCGACGCACAATCCAATCCAACCAGGCCAGCCTGAACCGGAAGAACTGACAATGCGAGTGCTGCTGGTGGAAGACGACGCCATGATCGGCGATAGCGTGAAGCTGGCGCTGCGCCAGGAAGGCTTCGCGGTGGACTGGGTACAGGATGGCGAGGCTGGCCTTGCCGCCGCCACCCAGTCGGGCGGACCGGACGGCGAAGCCTGCTACGCGCTGATCCTGCTCGATCTCGGCCTGCCCCGCCGCTCCGGCCTGGAGGTGCTGGCCGCGCTGCGCGCGCGTGGCGTGAACACGCCGGTGCTGATCCTGACCGCGCGCGACGCGGTGGCCGATCGCGTCGCGGGCCTCAATGCCGGCGCCGACGATTACCTCGTCAAGCCCTTCGACCTGCAGGAACTGGCCGCGCGCATGCATGCGCTGATGCGCCGCGCCGAAGGCCGCGCGGAGCCGCTGCTGCGCTATGGCGGCATCGTGATCAACCCCGTCACCCGCGAAGTCACGCTCGACGGCGAGCCGGTGCGCTTGTCGGCGCGCGAGTTCGGCTTGCTGTCCGCGCTGCTGGCGCGGCCCGGCAAGGTGTGGTCGGTGGCGCAGCTCGAAGAGCGCCTGTACGGCTGGGGCGACGAAGTGGGCAGCAACACGGTGGAGGTCTACATCCACGCGCTGCGCAAGAAATTCGGCGCGGCGCTGATCCGCAATATCCGCGGCGTGGGCTATGTGGTGCCGAAGCTGGAGGACGGCGCGCCGTCTTCGTCCGGGAGCGCGGGCTGATGCGTTCCATCCAGAGAACCCTGCTGTGGTGGCTGGCGCTGGGCCTGCTGGCCGGCATTGCCATTGCCACCTTGCTGATCTATGGCCAGGCCCGGCAAGAAGCCAATGCGCTGTTCGATTACCAGATGAAGCAGGTAGCCGCCGCGCTGCCCAGCCAGTTCGCCAATCCGGTCACGCCGTTGTTTACGCCGCCGGAGCCGCCCGGCGGCAGCCTGTTCCATGCGGACGAGGACGTGGTGATCCATATCTGGGACGGCTCGGGGCGCAGCCTCTATCTCTCGCACACGCATCCGGCCCTGCCGCCGCGGGCCGAGCTGGGCTTCTCTAATGTCAGGACCGACGAAGGCGAATGGCGCATCTACAGCGTGCAGCTCGGGCCTGCCGTGGTGCAGATCGCCCAGCCCATGTCGGCGCGCAGCCAGGTGGCCGCGCGCATGGCGTTGCGTACTGTGGCGCCGTTGCTGTTGCTGCTGCCGCTGATCGGCTGGGTGGTCTGGCTTGCCGTGGGGCGTGGCTTGCGGCCCTTGCGGGAGATCGCCGCCGGGGTGCGACAGCGCGACATCAATGCTCTGGCGCCGCTGGCCGTCAGCAGCATGCCCGACGAGATAGCGCCCCTGACCGAGGCGCTCAACCAGTTGCTGGCGCGGCTGTCGCACGCCATTGATACCCAGCGTGCCTTCGTCGCCGACGCCGCGCACGCGCTGCGCACGCCGCTTGCGGCGCTGCAACTGCAAGCCCAGCTGGTGGAGCGCGCCGACACGGCCGAGGCACGCCAGGAGGCCGTGCGCAAGCTGCGTCAGGGGCTGGAGCGGTTGACGCATCTGGTGGCCCAGTTGTTGACGCTGGCGCGCCAGGAGCCAGGCGCCGCGGCGCCGCCGCATGAGCCGGTGGACCTGCGCGCGCTGGCGCAAGACGTGGTGGCCGAGATGACCCAGGCCGCGCTCGATCGCCAGATCGACCTGGGGCTGGATGCCGGCGCGGATGCCGGGCCGGCTATCGTGCGCGGCGATGCGGATGCGCTGCGCATCCTGCTGACCAACCTGGTCGACAACGCGCTGCGCTACGTGCCGGCCGGCGGCAAGATCGATGTGCAGGCCTGCCGCGTGAAGGCCGTGGCGGCCGGCGCGGCCGCGGACACGGTGCAACTCGTGGTGCGCGATGACGGTCCGGGGATTCCGGCCGCCGAGCGCGCGCGCGTGTTCGACCGCTTCTACCGTGTGCCGGAAGCCCCCACCGGAGGCAGCGGGCTGGGTCTGGCCATTGTGGCGGAGATCGCGCAATCGCACGGCGCGCGCGTCGCGCTGGAAGACGCGGCGCCGGGGCTGCGCGTACGGGTGGAATTTCCCGCGGGCTGAATCGCGCCGCCTCCCGTATCAGCCTACCGGCGTGAGTACCGGCTCCCCGGCAAAGTGCAGCCGGCTGTTCTCCAGGAACTGCCGCACCGATGCCGCGATGGCTTGCGGCGACCAGCCCGCCATGTGCGGGGTCAGGACCACATTGGGGCAGTCGAACAATTCGGCCGGCGGCTCGGGCTCGGTCTCGTACACGTCGAGCCCGGCGCCGCCGAGCTTGCCTGCGCGCAGGGCGTCGGCCAGTGCCGCGGTGTCGAGCACGCTGCCGCGCGCGATATTGACCACGAAGCCGCCCGGGCCGAGCCGGGCCAGCACCCCGGCGTCGACCAGGTGCCGGGTGCCGGAGCCGCCGGGCGTTGCGATCACCAGGTAGTCGGCCCATTCGGCCAGCGCGCCAGGCGTATCGAAATAGCGGAACGGCGCATCGCCGCGCGGCGTGCGGTTGTGATAGCCCACTTCCAGGTCGAAGCCCAGCCCGCGCTGCGCGATGCGCCGCCCGATGGTGCCCAGGCCAAGGATGCCCAGGCGCTTGCCCGACACATTGGGGCGCAGCGGCAACGCGGTGCGCCACTTGCCGGCGCGGGTGGCCTGGTCCAGCACCGGTATGGCGCGCACGCTGGCCAGCAGCAGCGCCATGGCGTGGTCCGCCACGCAGCTGTCGTTGGTGCCGGCGCCGTTGGCGACCGTGATGCCGCGCGCCCGCGCATGGGCCACGGCGATGTTCTCGTAGCCGGCGCCCAGCGCGCACACCAGCTCCAGCGCGGGCATGGCGTCGATTTCGGCGGCGGTTAGGCCCGCCGAGCCGATCGTCAGCACCGCGCGTACGCTGGCGCCGGTCTCCTTGATCTGGGTGGTGCGGCTGGCGCTGTCGGGCGCGTAGCGTACCTCGTATTGTTCGGCAATCCAGGAAAGGTGTTCGGTGCTGACGTGGCTGAGGACGAGCAGGAGCGGCTTCATGTTGGGCGGGATGTTCTGGGACCGCCGGCGACGGGCGGAAAGAGGGCGGCTGGCTCCAGGGGCGGGGCCTAAGCTGCACCGCGGCATTGTAGCGGCGCTGCGCCAGGCTTGCCGGCGCGGGGCGGATGGGGGCCGATTATCAAATTTCCGCCAAGAGTGCTTCCAATCCAGGGTGGATGATCGGACGGCGCCGCATGATCATAATGACCGGAACGGAGGAGGCCTTCCCTTCTCCCTCATCGGTTGACGATTAAAGGAGTCTTGCCATGTTCCCCGATTTCGAGGATGCCAGGGTGCTGGTGGTTGGCGGCAGTTCCGGCATCGGCCTGGCCACGGCCACCGCTTTTGCCGCCCGCGGCGCGAACGTCACCATTGCCTCGCGCTCGCGGGACAAGGTCGATGCCGCCGTGCGGGGCCTGGCTGGCAGCGCAGGCACGGTGACGGGCGCCACGCTGGACATCACCGACGACGCCAGCGTGGCGCAATTCATGAGCACCGCCGAACCGTGGGACCACGTGGTGATCTCCGCCGCGCAAACGCCGACCGGCCCGGTGCGCCAGTTGCCGCTGGCCGACGCTTATGCCGCGATGGACAGCAAGTTTTGGGGCGCCTACCGCGTGGCGCGCGCAGTGCCGATTCGCGCGCGGGGCTCGCTGACGATGGTGTCCGGCTTCCTGGGCGTGCGCCCGAGCAAGGCCTCGGTGCTGCAGGGTGCGATCAATGCCGCGCTGGACGCGCTGGGCCGCGGGCTGGCGCTGGAGTTGTCGCCGGTGCGCGTCAATACCGTGTCTCCGGGCCTGATCGCCACGCCGTTGTGGGACAAGCTCGACGGCGCCGCGCGCCAGGCCATGTACGAGAGCGTGGCCGCGCGCCTGCCGGCGCAGCGCATCGGCCAGCCCGAGGATGTGGCGCAGGCCATCCTCTACCTGGCCGGTACGGGGTTTGCGACGGGTTCGACGGTGCTGGTGGATGGCGGCGGCGCCATCGGCTGAGCCTCGCACCGAGGCGCCGAACGCACGCAGAAACGGGTACGCTTTGCCGCCGGGACGGCCCGGCATGACTTGAAGTGGTTGAGGAATGCCGTTCTAATGCGGCGGATGCGACTTCCTGGTCCCCCAATGAAACCTGCCTTCCTGTCTGCCTTGTTGTTAGCCACTGCTCTGGCGATCCCGGCCGCCCCCGCGGCGGCGGCCGCGCCGTCCCCTGCGACGCAGGCTGAGGTGAGCCACCTGTTCTCCTATCTCGCCGGCTCGAATTGCCAGTTCAACCGCAACGGCAGCTGGTATTCCGCGCCAGACGCGGCCGCTCACCTGAAGAAGAAATACGACTACCTCGCCGACAAGGGCGCCGTCACCACTAGCGAACGCTTCATCGAGCTGGGGGCTAGCAAGAGCAGCGTCAGCGGCAAGCCCTACCTGGTGAAGTGCGGCCAGGCGCAGCCGGTGGAGAGCGGCCCCTGGCTGGGCGCCGAACTCGCACGCTATCGCCAGAAGGCGGCGGGCAAGTAGGCCTGGCCGGACCGGCGCGCCGACCGTCGGCAAGACGCTTTTCCGGCGCTTGCGGGCGCGTTTGCAGGTGCGCAGAAACGGGTACGCTTTTGCATTCCGGCACGCCGGACCGGATCGTGCGGCTGTGTCAGACAGTTACCTATGGCGGCTCGGCATTCGCCGCACCATACTTCCCCTCGGACGGTACCCCAGGCGTATCGGCCAATGTGTCCTCAAGGCCCGGCGCGCTACCTGCCGCGCGGGGTTCCTCTCAGGCGCATGTGATGCCGGTCCAGGCATGGTTTATCCAGGCGGCAGGTTTGGCTAAGGAGACTCCGGATGCAGACCGTCATATCCCATCACGAAAGCGAAAACCAAAACGAGAGCGAAAGCAGTCGCGTGCCGGCCGCCACCTGGCGCCGGCTGACGCACCGGGCCGGCGTGGCCGTGGCGGTCTGCAGTGCCCTCGCGGCGCTGGGCTGGATTGCCTGGATCTGCTGGCGGCTGGTCGGCGTGGGTTCGCCAGGCAGCATGAGCTTTGTCGACGCCTTGGTGGTCCTGGTGATGCTGGTGTTCACCTGTGGCGCTGCCGTGGCCGTCTGCGCCGTGTGCGAAATGGGGCAGCGCTGAGCCGGCGGGCCGGCCTGATTTCGCCACGATAGCCGGGCACTTTGCACCGGACGGGGCGCATGGGCGGCGTGGCACCTCAGGTTTCCTGCGTCATCCCGCTCAGGTCTATCCATGCTTCGAACTGGGCCTCGGTAACATGGCCCGACGCCAGTGCCGCCTCGCGCAGCGACAGGTTCCGCCTGACCGCCAGGCTGGCAATCTCGGCGGCGCGGTCGTAGCCGATGTGCGGATTGAGCGCGGTTACTGGCATCAGCGAGCGCGCCAGCAGTTCGGCGATGCGCTCGCGATCCGGTTCCACGCCTTCCACCATGTGCGTGGCAAAGCTCGCGGTGGCGTCGGCCAGCAACGTGACCGATTGCAGCAGGCTGTACGCAATCACCGGTTTGTAGGCGTTGAGCTCCAGCGTGCCAAGCCCGTTGGCCAGCGTGATGGCGGTATGGTTGCCGATCACCCGGCAGCACACCATGGCCAGCGCTTCGGCCTGGGTCGGGTTGACCTTCCCCGGCATGATCGAGGAGCCCGGTTCGTTGGCCGGCAGCACCAGTTCGGCAAGACCGGCGCGCGGGCCGGACCCAAGCAGCATGAAATCGCGCGCGATCTTCAGGAAGGACGACGCCGTGGTGTTGAGCGCGCCCGACAGGTCGGCCAGCGCATCGTGCGAGGCCTGCAACGCGTACCGGTTGGGCGCGGGCTCGAACGGCAGGCCGGTGAAGTCGGCCAGCGCGCGCGCGAACACGGCGGCAAAGCCATGCGGCGCATTGAGTCCGGTGCCCACCGCCGTGCCGCCCTGGGGCACCGGCATGGCGCGCAGCATGGCATGCTGCAGGCGCGACTGGGCATCGCCCACCTGGGCCTCGTAGCCGGAGAATTCCTGGCCGAGCGTCAGCGGCACGGCGTCCTGCAAGTGCGTGCGGCCCACTTTGACGATGTCGGCGAAGGCGTCCACCTTGCGCCCGAAAGCCTGCCGCAAGGTCTCCAGCGCAGGCAGCAACAGCAACTGGATCGTGCGGGCGGCGGCGATATGCATCGCGGTGGGAAAGCTGTCGTTGGAAGACTGGCTGGCGTTGACGTGATCGTTGGGATGCACCGGCTTCCTTGAGCCCGGCTCGCCGCCGAGCAGCTGGATCGCACGGTTGGCAATCACCTCGTTCAGGTTCATGTTGGTCTGGGTGCCGGAACCCGTCTGCCAGACCGAGAGCGGGAATTCGTCCGGCCATTTGCCGGCGATGACCTCCTGCGCCGCCTGTTCGATGGCATGGGCCAGTTCGGGCTTGAGCACGCCCAGTTCGCGGTTGGCGCGGGCCGCGCAGAGCTTGAGGATGGCAAAAGCTTCGATCAGCGCCGGCGGCATTTTCTCGGTGCCGATGCGGAAGTTCTGGCGCGAACGCTCGGTCTGCGCCCCCCACAGGTGCCCGGCCGGCACCGGCACGTCGCCAAGGCTGTCCTTTTCGATCCGGGTGGCGGCTGGCTTGCGCTCGGACATGGCATTCTCCTGTTCGGTCGGCGGACGGCTCCGAAAAAGATCCTGGCTTTGCCGCGCCGGCTGGAAGTGCAATGCGTCCTGGCCGCAGCGGCGGGTTGCGGGCTCAGGCCTTTAGAATACGCCGCGCCGCCGCGGTTCGTTGTCCGCAGGCATGAATGTCAATCCCCGTATGCGGGGAAAAAATACACAAGGGAGCCGCTTATTTCGCTCCTTGTTTTATAGAAGCAAGCATAAATTCCATGCAAACGCTAAATGTCGGGACAACTCGCGTTGCGCCCCGGACCTGCCGGCCTGCGTCGCGGGCCGGCGCGGCGAAAGCTGTCGCATATCCCCGCTTGTGGAGGGGGAGGGTTCACGCCGAAGCCGGAAGCTGTCAGTCTGTCGACGCCCGTCCGCCCCGGCCGGCCAGTCTGTTGGGGCGGAGTGGCTGATAACACATTTCAACCTGCATGGTGTGATCGTAGGGCATCTTTTTTTGCGAGCTCACGGAGCTGCATGTTGCACGGATGAAACATGGCCGGCCGACGGACTATTGTTGCGCACGAAGCATTTGCGGATAAGCCCGGGCGGTAACAAAATGGGCTTCAACAATAAATATATTTTCGGTGAGTATTTAAAACAGGAACTCGGGGTGAATCAAGCGATTCTTCAGTATTTGACTGAGCGCCATTGCTCATCGCAATGGCGTGACGTCTTGTCAGCGTTGGGCGAGGAACTGGCGGAAAGCATGGATCCGGCGAGCCTGCGCGCCGTCATGTGGCGCGTCGGTGCGCGTTTTGCTCAACGATTCGACCCGGGCGAGTGCGCCACGCTCGCCGAACTGGAACGGGCCATTGCCCAAATCTGGCTGGACGTGGACTGGGGCTGGACCAGCATCGAGGATGCTGGCGGCGCCCTGGTGATCCGGCACTACTGCGCACCGCTGAAGGCGGCGCTCGGAGACGCTGCCGACGACTGGTCACCGGCGTTCCTGGAGGGGGCGTACCAACACTGGTTTCGTATGCTTGGCTCGTCCGAGGCCCTGCGGGTCAGCCAGAGTACGCCGATTGATCCCACCGGATGCGTTGAATTCCGGTTTGGGCGTTGAGGTGCTGCGGTGGTTTGCCGCAGGTCCGCCCCGGCGCACCGCCCTCCATCCTTGCGTGAGTGAGATGCCATGAGTCAATCCGACGATTTGTCCAAGCTGTTCCAACGCTTCGGCGGCAGGACGGAGACGTACAAAGAGATTGTGCGCGAAGACGCCGCGGCGCAAGCGCGCGAGCGCTGGCCGCTGCTGTCGGCTATGCGCGTCGACCGCGCCGCCGTGGTGCCGGCAGTCCAGCCCGCGATGCCGCCCGGGCATGAATTTGCCCGCCCGGCAGCGGAGCCGGCCGCATCGCCCGCGCCACTGTGGCGGGCCGCGGTGCCCGCCAGCGAGCCGCGGCCGGCCGCGGGGCCGGTCCGCGAAAATGTGGGGCATGAAGCGCCTTCGGCCGTGAACACGGCAGTCTCCGGGATGGAGCCCCGATTCCGCACGCCGGAAGGCATGGCGCCTCTGGCGCCGGCCGCGAGGCCGCTCACGCCTGCCGCGCCGGCGCAGGCAATCCCTGCCGCACCGGCAGCGGTGTCAGGCCCCGCGATTCCCGCACCGCAGCAAAGCAGCTTGTGGGCGCCGGTGGATCCGAACCACACCCCCGGCACCGGCACGGAACTGAACAAGGTATTCGCGCGGCTTGAAGGCCGCAAGGAACCAGGCGCAACCAGCGAGCGCGCGCCGGCGCGCCGCTCCTTTCTTGATCGGCTGAATCGCTCGTGAAGATCATTGCTGTAGTTTCGGCCAAGGGCGGCGTGGGCAAGACCACGTTGTCGGCCAACCTGGCCGAAGCGCTTGCCGTTGCCGGCGAGAATGTACTTGCCGTCGACCTGGATCCGCAGAATGCCCTGCGCCTGCACTTCGGCATGCCGCCACAGGAGGTCGCGGGCCATGCGCGGGCGACCCTGGCTGGCGAAGCCTGGCAGCAGAGCATGTACAAAGGCCGTTCGCGCGTGCTGGTGGTGCCGTTCGGCGCGCTGAACGAGGCGGACCGCTCCGCGTTTGAAGCGCACCTGGCCACCCACCCGGGCTGGCTGCGCACCGAGCTTGCCGCGCTGGGCCTGGGTCGCGATGACGTGGTCGTGATCGATACGCCGCCCGGTCCGTCGCCTTACATGCGACAGGTGCTGTCGTGTGCGCGGCTGTGCGTGATGGTGTCGCTGCCGGATGCGGCGTCCTACGCCACGCTGCCCCTGATGGAAGACCTGATCCGCACCTATTGCGAGGGCCGGCCGGATTTCCTGGGCCACGTGCTGGTGATCAACCAGGTCGACGTGAGCCGCCAGCTCGGCAAGGACGTGGTGCAGGTGCTGCGCGCCCAGCTCGGCGAGCGCGTGCTGGGCGTGATCCACCAGGACCAGGCCGTGGCCGAGGCGCTTGCCTACGATCGCAGCGTGCTTGAATACAACCCTCACAGCCAGGCCACGCACGACCTGCAGCGCTGCGCTGCGTGGATACGGAAAGCGTTGGCCGCCCACGGAGAAGCCGCGTGAAGCCAGCCAAGGCAATAGCCACTGCCGCGCCCAAGAGCGCGCGGGCCAAAGGCAAGGACCAGAACCAGGACCAGGACAAGCCCAACGGGCTGTCGTCCCTATTGCAGCGGTTCGGCACGACTTTCGTCGAGCTTCCCTTGTGGGACAGTGCCCCTGCGCGGTGGCTTGCGCTGCTGTGCGGCCTGGCCATGTTTGCGCTGGTGGTCACCGTGCCGCTGGATTTCTGGCAGCAGGTCGGGTTTGCCGCGGTGTGCTTCGCGCTGGCGGTGTGGCTGAACAAGGTCAAGGGGCACCTTGCCACCCTGATGATGGTGGTGCTGTCGATCGCGGCTTCCAGCCGCTATATGTACTGGCGGCTGACCGAAACCGTGGGGCTGGGTGGCTGGTTCGACGCCGCCTTCGGCATCGGCCTGGTGCTGGCCGAGCTTTACGCTTTCGTGGTGCTGATGCTGGGCTACTTCCAGACCGCCTGGCCGCTCAAGCGCCGCCCGGTTCCGATGCCTGCGGACGTCGCCAGCTGGCCCACCGTGGATATCTTCATCCCCACCTACAACGAACCGCTGTCGGTGGTGAAGCCGACGGTGTTCGCCGCCATGTCGCTGGACTGGCCGCGAGACAAGATCAACGTCTACGTGCTGGACGACGGACGGCGCGATGAATTCCGCGAATTTTGCGAGAAGGTCGGCGTCACCCACATCACGCGCAACCACAACCGCCACGCCAAGGCCGGCAATATCAACGAAGCGCTCAAGAGCACGCACGGCGAGTATGTGGCGATCTTCGATTGCGACCACATTCCCACGCGGTCCTTCCTGCAGATCTGCATGGGCTGGTTCATCAAGGACCGCAAGTTGGCCATGCTGCAGACGCCGCACTATTTCTTCTCGCCCGATCCGTTCGAGAAGAACCTGCACACCTTCCAGGAGGTGCCTAACGAGGGCGAGCTGTTCTATGGCCTGGTGCAGGACGGCAACGACTTGTGGGACGCCACCTTCTTCTGCGGTTCGTGCGCCATCATCCGCCGCGCGCCGCTGCTGGAAGTGGGCGGCATCGCAGTGGAAACCGTGACCGAGGACGCCCACACCGCGCTCAAGCTGCACCGCAAGGGCTACGGTACCGCCTACCTGGCGATCCCTCAGGCCGCGGGGCTGGCCACGGAGAGCCTGTCCGGGCACGTGGGCCAGCGCATCCGCTGGGCGCGCGGGATGGCGCAGATCTGCCGGGTCGACAATCCGCTGTTCGGGCCCGGGCTGTCGCTGCCGCAGCGGCTGTGCTACCTGAACGCCATGCTGCACTTCTTCTACGGCCTGCCGCGGCTGGTGTTCCTGACCGCGCCGCTGGCCTACCTGCTGTTCGGCGCCCACGTGATCCAGGCCTCGGCGCTGACCATCGCGATCTTTGCGCTGCCCCACCTGTTGCACGCGAACATGACCAACTCG
The DNA here is from genome assembly GCF_056397325.1 of Cupriavidus sp. 05N39. NCBI lineage: Bacteria > Pseudomonadati > Pseudomonadota > Betaproteobacteria > Burkholderiales > Burkholderiaceae > Cupriavidus > Cupriavidus sp. 05N39. The sequence goes on along the minus strand of NZ_JBFTNE010000068.1, from coordinate 22,248 downwards.
CGCATCCAGGGCAAGTTCCGGCATTCGTTCTGGAACGAGGTCTACGAATCCGTGCTGGCCTGGTACATCATGCGTCCCGTGCTGGTGGCCTTCGTCAACCCCGCGGCCGGCAAGTTCAACGTGACGCCGAAGGGCGGGGTGATCGAGGAAGCCTACTTCGACTGGGTGATATCACGGCCCTACCTGGTGCTGCTGCTGTTCAACCTGCTGGGCGTGGTGGTGGGTTTCCTGCGGCTGTTCCTGTGGAATCAGTTCGAGGCCACCACGGTCGTGCTCAACCTGATCTGGACGTTCTACAACCTGATCATCCTTGGTGCCTCCATCGCTGTCGCCAGCGAGACGCGCCAGATCCGCGTGGCGCACCGGGTTGCGATGARGCTGCCCGCCACGCTCCATTTCGCCGATGGCCGCGCGCTGGTGTGCGAAACCATCGACTTTGCCGAAGGCGGCATCGGCATGCRGCTGCCGCCGGGCATGAAGGCCACCGTGGGCGAGCCGGTGCAGATATCGCTTTACCTGCAGGACGACGAACACATATTCCCCGCCAAGGTGGTGTTCCAGGGCGAGACGCACACTGGCCTGGAACTGGCGGAGATGAGTCCGCGCGAGGAACTGGCCTTCGTGCAATGCACCTTCGCGCGTGCCGACGCGTGGATCGATTCCTGGGGCCGCAAGCGTGTGGATGCGCCGGGGCTGGCCGCCGGCCAGATCCTGCGCATCGGCCTGCTCGGTTTCCATAATGTGATGTTCCACCTGGGCCGAGAAATGCGCCGCCTGCTGCGGCGGCCCGAACCTGGCGCCTCCGCAAACTGATTGGCCTGAGCGGCCCACGTGCCGCTTCCCCGCCCCATGGGGAGCGGCGATCTGACCACGCACCGGACCACTGGCAAGAAAGAAGAGAATGCGTTTGACCAAGACACCACGCCTGCCCGCACGCTTGTCCACAAGGCCACCCGCGCGCTTGCCAGCATTGACCCGCCTGGGTGCGCTGCTCGCGCTCGCCATGCTGACGGTCAACCCGGCTGGCGCCCAGCGCGCCGGCGTGCCCGATGCCACACGTGACGCCGTAGCGGCGCAGGCGCCTGCCGCCAGCGCCGCGCAGGCCGCCACGGGCGCGCCCCGCAGCGGCGCGCGCACCCTCCAGCTCACRCTCAAGCAACTGGGCGCCACCGCGCCCTTCCAGTTGCGCGGCGTGGACGCCATCAATGGCGTGCCGTTCTCGGTCCGCGCCGACGAGATCGTGACCTCGGCCCGGCTCAAGTTGCGATACACCTATTCGCCCGCGCTGATACCGGCGCTGTCGCATATCAACGTGATGGTCAACGGCGAGGTCGCCGGTACCGTACCGGTGCCCAAGGAGACCGCTGGCACCAGCCTGGAGCGCGAGGTGCCGATCGATCCGCGGCTGATCTCCGAGTTCAACCGCCTCAACCTGCAACTGATCGGCCACTACACCACCGACTGCGAGGATCCTTTCCACTCCAGCCTGTGGGCCACCGTCGGCAATAGCAGCGTGCTGGAACTCACGCTGACGCCGCTGGCACTGGCCAACGAGCTGTCGCTGCTGCCGCTGCCGTTCTTCGATCGCCGCGACGTCGGCCGCCTCAGGCTGCCCTTCGTATTCGCCGGCGCGCCGTCGCTGGCCACGCTGGAAGCGGCGGGAACCGTCTCGTCGTGGTTCGGCGCGCTGGCCGGCTATCGCGGCGCATCGTTTGCCGCCACGCTGAACCAGGTGCCGGCCAAAGGCAATGCGGTGGTGTTCGCTACCAACGAGGAAAAGCCAGCGGGCGTGCAGGTGCCCGCCATCAACGGGCCGTCGATCGCGGTGGTGCCCAATCCGGGCGATGCCAACGCCAAGCTGCTGCTGGTGATGGGGCGCGACAGCGCCGAGTTGAAGACCGCGGCGCGAGCGCTCACGCTCGGCGCCCGCGCGCTGTCGGGGCAGAGTGCCACCATCAACAAGCTCGAAGACGTGGCGCCGCGCGTGCCCTACGACGCGCCGAACTGGATCCGCAGCGACCGGCCGGTGCGTTTCGGCGAACTCGCCGAAGTGCGCGACCTCAACGTCTCGGGCTACAACCCCGACCTTGTGCGCGTGAATTTCCGCCTGCCGCCCGACCTGTTCGGCTGGCGCACCAAGGGCATCCCGATCGACCTGAAGTACCGCTATACGCCGCGCCCGGTGGTGGATAAGTCCACGCTCAATATCAACGTCAGCAACCAGTTCCTGCGTGCCTATCCGCTACGCTCGGTGAAGAACCAGGATGGCCGCGCCAGCCAGTTGCTGGCCAAGGTGCTGCCGGATGGCTCGGTGCCGGTCAGCGAACACATCGACCTGCCGCTGTTCATGCTGCCCGCGCACTCGCAGTTGCAGTTCCACTTCTATTACGACTATCTCAAGCAGGGTGCCTGCAAGGACGTGCTGCTCGACAACGTCAAGGGCGCCATCGATCCGGATTCGACCCTCAACATCTCCGGACTGCCGCACTTTATCGCGCTGCCCGACCTGGCGGTGTTCGGCAACAGCGGCTTCCCGTTCACGCGGATGGCCGATCTGTCCGAGACCGCGGTGATTCTGCCGGACAATCCGGCCGCCGAGGACTATTCGACCTATCTCACGCTGATGGGGCGCATGGGTGAGTCCACCGGCTATCCCGCTACCGGCGTGGCCGTGAGCGTAGCGGCGCAGGTCGACAAGCAGTCCGCGCGCGATCTGCTGGTGATCGGCACCACGCAGAGCCAGCCGCTGTTCACGCAGTGGGCCGAGCGCATGCCGGTGTCGCTGGGGGGCAATGAAAAGCGCTTCTCGCTGACGGATATTGTCTCGACCGTAGCAGGCTGGTGGAACGGCGCGGACGGCACGCGCAACCGTTCGCTGGAAGCACGGATGTCGATCAGCAGCGCCAGCACCGACGCCGCGCTCAGCGCCTTCGAGTCGCCGCTGGCGTCCGGGCGCAGCGTGGTCGCGGTCACCAGCAACGCGCCGCAAGGCTTGCTGGCGATGACGGAGGTACTGCTCGATCCCGACCAGGTCGCCAACGTGCAGGGCAGCCTGGCCCTGGTGCGCGGCAAGGAGATCGACAGCCTGGCGGCCCAGCAGAACTACTACGTGGGCAAGCTGCCGCCCTGGACCTATGTGCAGTGGTGGCTCTCGCAGCGGCCCCTGGCCATGGTGCTGATGATCGGCGGGTCCGCGCTGCTGCTGGCCGCCTTGCTCTTCCTGTCGCTGCGGGCACGCGCGGCCCGCCGCAAGCGGGGAGAAGACAAGTGAGCGTGAACCAACTGCGCGTGAATCAACCGCGCCGCCGCTGGCTGGCTGGCCTGCCCGGGCTGGGCGCGCTGGCGGCACTGGGCGGCTGGCCCGCGCTTGCAGGGGCGGCGACGCCCAGGCCTGCCGCGCCCGCCGCCTGCGCCTGGCCGCTATACCAGCAGTTCCTGTCGCGGTTCGTGCAGGCCGATGGGCGCGTGGTCGATCCTTCCACCAAGGAGCAGCAAAGCACCTCCGAGGGCCAGTCCTACGGCATGGTGTTCGCGCTGGTGGCCAACGACCGCGCCACCTTCGACCGGCTCTGGCAGTGGAGCATTGCCAACCTGGGCGCGGGCAGCCTGCAGGACAAGCTGCCCGCCTGGCAATGGGGCCACCGCGCCGACGGCTCGTGGGGCGTGATCGATGCCAATCCGGCCTCCGACGCCGACCTGTGGTTCGCCTTCGCCCTGCTCGAGGCTGCCCGCTTGTGGCGCCAGCCGCGCTATGCCGAATCGGCGCGCGCGCTGCTCAAGCTGGCGGCGCAGCACGAAGTCGTGTCGCTGCCGGGCTTCGGCACCATGCTGTTGCCGGGGCCGCAGGGCTTCGCACAAGGCAAGGCCGATGGCCCGCGCCAATGGCGCCTCAATGCCAGCTACCTGCCCGTCCCGCTGCTGCGCCGCCTGGCCGCCGCGGAGCCGGCCGGCCCCTGGGGCACGCTGGCCACGCAGACTGGCAGGCTGGTTGAGGCGGTGGCCCGGCAGGGCATCGTGCCGGACTGGTCGGCCTATCGCAGCGACAATGCCGGCAGCGGTTTTGTTGCCGACCCCGACAAGGGCGACGTCAGCAGCTACGATGCCATCCGTGTCTATCTCTGGGCCGGCATGACGCCGCGCGGCGACGCCGCCGGGCGCGTGCTGATGAAGGCGCTGGCGCCGCAGGCGCAGCGCATGGCCGGGCGCGCCGCGCCGCCCGAGCGCATGCACGCCGACAGCGGCGTGCTGGAAGGCGAAGGGCCGACAGGTTTCTCCGCCGCGCTGGTGCCTTTCCTGCAGGCCGCGGGATCGCCGGCCGCAGCGGTGCAACGCACGCGCGCCGAGTCGATGCTCGATGCCGCGCAAGGCAAGCCCGCCGCCATGTATTACGACACCGTATTGGGATTATTTGGCCTCGGCTTTGCCGAAGGCCGCTTCCGGTTCGCGCCTTCGGGGCAACTGGAGCTGGAGTGGGAGAAGACATGTCGAACCGCAAGCGCCCGGCCATGACCGGAGGCGCGACCGCATCCAGGGCGACGCACGGACTGGCAAATTCCGGCGACGCCGCGCGGGCCAGGGGCCTGCGCGCCAAGACGCTGGTGCTGAGCCTGCTGACGGTATTTGCCGCGGCAGCCACCGCGCAGGAGGACCCGGTCAAGCTGCTGGTGGACCAGGGCAAGTACTGGCAGGAACGTGGGCGCAGCGATCGCGCCGCCGAAGCATGGCAGAAAATCCTGCGGCTTAACCCGAACCAGCCCGAAGCCCTGTACGGCATGGGTGTGGCCGAAACCGAAGCGGGCCGCGCCGACGGTGCGCGCACCTACCTTGAGCGCCTGAAGAAGGCGCAGCCCAACTCACCGCTGGTGGCGCGCCTGACGCAGGTGATCAGCAGCGGCGGCGAGACCAGGCAGGTCGAGCAGGCGCGCCAGCTGGCGCGCAGCGGCCAAAGCGAGGAAGCGGTCAAGCGCTACCAGCAGGCCGCGGGCGGCGCGGTACCGCAAGGCAACCTGGCGCTGGAGTACTACCAGACGCTGGGCGGCACCGCGCAAGGCTGGGAAGAGGCGCGCAAGGGCCTCGAGCAACTGGCGCGCGCCAATCCTTCCGACAACCGTGCCCAGCTCGCGCTGGCGCAACACCTGACCTATCGCGAATCCACCCGGCGCGACGGTATCCGCCAGCTTGAAGCGCTCTCGAAGAGCAGCGACGTAGCGGCCGCGGCCAGCGAGAGCTGGCGCCGGGCACTGACCTGGCTGGGCGGCCGCCCGGCCGACGCGCCGATGTACCAGGCATGGCTGGCAAGCCATCCCGATGATGCCACCATCCGCGCCAAGCTCGATGCGATCAAGGGTCAGCAGCAACAGCAGCAGGCCACGCAGGTCGCCGGCGCCGCCAGCAACCCGGTGCGCCAGATCGTGCAGCAGGGCTTCGACGCGATGGATGCCGGCGACCTCGAGCGCGCCGGCGAACGCTTCCAGGCCGCGCTGGCCCAACACCCCGGCGACGCCGATGCCCTCGGCGGCATGGGCGTGCTGCGGCTCAAGCAGGAGAAGTTCGCCGAGGCCGTGGACTTTCTCGACCAGGCTGCCAAGCATGGCGCGGGCGGGCGCTACCGCAGCGCGCAGAACAGCGCCACGTACTGGCTGCTGTCCGAACAGGCAAGCGCCGCGCGCAGCGCGGGCAATCGCGTCGAGGCACGCAGCCTGCTGGAGCGCGCGATCAGGCTCGACCCGCGCGAGCCTTCGGCGCAGGTGGCGCTGGCCGACGTGATGGCCGAGGAGGGCCAGTACGCCCAGGCCGAAGCGGCTTACCGGCGGGTGCTCAAGCAACAGCCCGACAATCCCGATGCCACGCGCGGCCTGATCGGCGTGCTGGCGGCGCAGAACAAGAGCGCCGAAGCGCTCGCCATCGTGCAGAACCTGACGCCGGCCCAGCAGGACAAGGTTGGCTCGCTGGGCAAGCTGCGCGCGGAAGAAGCGCGCGGCCAGGCGCGCGCCGCGCTGCAGCGCGGCGATACCGCCGGCGCCCGCCGCGCGCTGGAAGATGCCATGGCGGCCGATCCCACCAACCCGTGGGTACGGCTGGACGTGGCGCGCGCCTATGCCGCGATGGGTTTGAAGGAGCAGGCGCGCAGCGTCATGGACGGCTTGCTGCTGTCCAATCCCAATATGCCTGACGCGCTGTACGCCAGCGCGCTGCTGTCCGCCGAAACCGGCGACTGGCAAAGCGGGCTGGACGCGCTGGAGCGTATTCCCCCGCAGAACCGCACCCGTGACATGGGCACCCTGCAGCGTCGCCTGTGGGTGCACGCCGAAGCCGACCGCGCCAGCGGACTCGCCGCCGCCGGCCAGCAAGCCGCCGCGCTTGGCGTGCTGCAACAGACCGAGCGCTACGCCCAGCAGGACGCAGACCAGCTTGGCGCGCTGGCGCTGGCCTACGCCGATGCCGGCGACGAGGCGCGCGCGCTGTCGCTGATGCGCAACGTGATGAGCCGCACGGTGCGCCCGGATGTCGGCATGCAACTGCAGTACGCGGCCATCCTGCTCAAGACCAAACAGGACGTGGAACTGGCCGGCGTGCTGCGCCAGCTCGCCAACGCCAGCATGAGCGCATCGCAGCGCCGCGACTACGACGACCTGCGCGTGGCCTATATCGTGCGGCAGGCCGACGCGCTGACCGAGAGCGGCGACCTGGTGGCCGCCTACGACATGCTGGCGCCGGCGCTGTCCGAGCGTCCGGGCAACGGCGCCGTGCGTGCCAGCCTGGCGCGCATGTACGCCCAGGCCGGCGAGAACAAGAAGGCACTGACGCTGTACGAGAGCGTGCTGGAGAAGGATCCGCGCAACCTCGACCTGATGCTGGCGGCCATCGGCACCGCCACCGCCGCCAAGGAATACAGCTGGGCCGAAGGCACGCTGCAGATGGCGCTGGCGCAGGCGCCCAACTCGCCCAAGGTGCTGACCGCCGCCGGGCGGCTCTACCGCGCCGAGGGCAAGACCTCGCGCGCGGCGGACTATTTCCGCGCGGCGGTGGCCGCCGAGAACGCGCTGGGCACTTCGAGCGGCTCCGCACGCCCGGGTGGCGCGGGCTTTGACCGCGTGCCGTCCAACCCGTTTGTCGGATTGCCCGGCCAGCGCGATAGCTCGCAGTTGCCGCCGCCCGGCTCGCAAGCGCCCTATCCGGTTGTGCCAGGCCCCAGCCGTGCCGTGGCGGCGCCCCAGCCCGCGATGATCCCGGCGCCGGTGATGATGAATGCAGGCGGGCAGCCCTCGCAGCCCTATATCCCGGCGCCGGTGTCCGCCGGCGGGCAGCCGATGGCTCCCGTGATCCAGCAGCCGCAAGCCTACTATCCGCAGCAGGCGCCCGCCCCGGCGCAGGCCCCCTCCAGCACCGCCGGCACGCGTGGCAAGAGCACGCGCGGCAGCACCAAGGCGGCTAACCAGGCCACGCAGCCCAATCAAGGCTATGCCGCTTACCCGGCGCCGGCCCCGGCCTATCCGGCCTATCCGGCCTATCCGGGCAACGCGCAGGCCGCCCAGCAGCCCGGCGTACCGTATCCGGCCCCGCAGGCTGCGGCGGCTCCCCAGTATCCAGGGGCGCAATACGCGGCGCCGGCCGGCGGCTACGCGGCGGCACCCGTGCCCGCCGCGCCAGCGCGCCAGCCGATCGGCGCGCAGTCTCGCGCGCCCTGGCTGGCCGATGCCGACTCGCAGGCGAATCCGGTGGGGCCCAAGACCGCGCAAGAAGAACTGCGCGAGATCGAGGCGCAGCGCAGCAGCACCTTTGCTGGCGGCCCCACGCTGCGTGGACGCAACGGCGACTCTGGCATGAGCCAGCTCACCGAAATGCAGGTGGTGGCAGAAGCCAAGATGGCCGCCGGCAATGGCAAGCTGGTGGCACGGGTGACGCCGGTCGCGCTCGACGCCGGCTCGGTGGGCGGCGACTACAACAGCGCCTCGCGATTTGGCGGCGGTCCGCTGGCCTTCCCGGTGGGAGGGGCGCCGGTCAACCTGAATGGCACGCCGTTGCAGTCCACTTCGCCAGGCTCGCAGAACGCTTTTGGGGTGGCGCTCGGTGTGGCCTACGAGTCGGACAATTTCAAGGCCGATATCGGCAGCACGCCACTGGGCTTCCGCTATACCGACGTTAACGCCGGCGCTCGCCTCAACCTGCCGGTGACGCAGCGCACCACGCTGTCGCTGGGCGCGTCGCGCCGGCCCGTGACGGACAGCCTGCTGTCCTACGCGGGCGTCAGCGACGATCGCGTCGGCCTGCAGTGGGGTGGCGTGATGAACAGCGGCGGCCGCGTCGACCTTGGTTGGGACGATGGCCTCTTCGGCCTCTACGGCTATGGCGGCTACGGCGTGCTGACCGGGCACAACGTCATGCGCAACAACCGCTGGGAAGGGGGCGGTGGCTTCTACCTGCGCTTGATCGACAACGCCGAGCAGCGGCTGATGAGCGGCGTCAACTTCACCTCGATGGGCTACTCGGACAACCTGCGCTACTTCACGTTTGGGCAGGGCGGTYATTTCAGCCCGCAGACGTACTTCGCCGTGACGGTGCCGCTCTCGCTGGCGGGCCGCAGCGGGCGGCTGGCCTACAATGTGCGCGGCGGGCTCGGCATGCAGGCCTTCCGCGAGGATGATTCGAACTATTTCCCGACCGATGCCGGCGCCCAGTCGGCCGCCAATGCCGCGGCGGCGACGGCCTTCAAGGCCGGCCTGACCAGCTCGACCAAGGCGGTATATCCGGGCCAGTCCAAGACTGGCGTGGCCTACAATCTGGTTGGCTCGGTGGAGTACCAGGCGGCCCAGCAGCTGTTTGTGGGTGGCCTGGTCGGGCTCGACAACGCGCGTGACTACAGCCAGTGGTATGCCGGCGTCTACGTGCGCTATTCGCTGCAACGCCAGACCGGCCAGATCGCGTTCCCGCCGGTAGCGCCGCAATCGGCGATTGGCCCGGTGCCGTTTTGAATGGGCACGGGACCATACGGAGGAGCCGGGCGCGCGACGATCCATCAATCAAGTGAGAGCGCAGCAAACAGGCTGTGGAAGGAAGTTCATCATGGGTGAAGCAAAACGACGGGGCAGCCAGGCAGAGCGTGCCGAGCAGGCACGCACACGGCTTGAGGGCCTGCGGCCCGCGCAACTGGTGTGCGGCTCGTGTAAGACGGCGTTCAGCACCTTCGATGCGATCGATGCGCCTAACCTGCGTGGCATCGATGCGGTGTTTGGCGGGCAGTGTCCCAATTGCGGGAACGATGTGCTCGTGTTCAAGGGCGAGCCCAATGCCGTGGCCGATGCGATGGTGGCGTGGGAGAGGATGATGGGGGCGGATACCAAGCTTGGGTATCAGTCGCGGGACGGCAAGCACGTGCCATTCAACGAGGGGAAGGAGTAGGCGCAGCGCCGCCGCAAGGCAAGTAAAGGGAAGCGGCGGCAAAGTAAAGGCGCTTGCATTGACCTGCCGCGCCCGGGTGCTGGCGCCCACGCGGACCATCGCCGACATCCGTTTTCCGAAGCGCCGCGGGCGGCGGGGCAAGTCAATCGGGGTGATGCCGTGCTTCGCGACGCTGTGCAAGCCGTGCCGCGGCCCTGGCCTCAGTCCTCGTCCCCTTCCCCCAATAGCGCATCCGGCCCCATCTCGAACCGCCCGCGCCCCGCGGCCTTGGCACGATAGAGCAGCGTATCGGCCTGCCGCATCAGCTCCTGGTCCGGCATCGGCGCCCCCTGATAGAGCGCCACCCCGATACTCACGTCGACATCCGCGAACACGCCGTCGATAAAGAACCGCCGGCCAACCGAATGCACGATGGCCTGGGCGATGCGCCGCGCGTTGGCGGCAGCGCCGATATCCTCCAGCACCACGGCGAACTCGTCTCCGCCCAGGCGTGCCACGGTGTCGCGTTCGCGGACGCAGCGCAGCAGCCGCCGCCCGAAGGCCTGCAACAGCAGGTCGCCGGTGATATGGCCGTGGAAATCATTGACGGCCTTGAAGCGGTCCATGTCCAGGTAAAGCAGCGCCATCAGCCGGCCATCTTCACGGCTGCGCGCCATGGCCGCCTGCAACAGCGACTCGAAGGCGCCGCGATTGAGCAATTGGGTCAGGTGATCCAGCCGGGAGATGCGCGATAGCCGCATGGTCTCCAGCTTGCGCTGGGTCACGTCCTGCACATGCACGTGCACGCCCATCACCTGGCTGCGGTCGGCGCTCCATTCGGGGCGGAAATTGGTTTCCATGCAGCGGTACTCGGGATCGCTTTCCTCCACCTCGAACGTTACCGAGGTACCGGACAAGGCATTTTGCAGGAACGGCCGGACGCGCGCATAGCGGGTTTCGCCGATCACCTCGCGCACGGTCATGCCGCGCAGCGTTTGCACCGGAATGCCAAAGGTCCGCTCATAGGCCAGGTTGTTGAAGACATAGCGTTCGTCGGGCCCGACAAAGGCCAGCAGCGCGGGCAGGGTATCGGTGACCGCGCGCAGCTGGCGCTCGCTCAGGTCGAGCTGTTCGCGCCGCTCGCGCACGTCTTGCATCAACTGCCCGAAGGCGCGCGCGAGATCGCCGATCTCGTCGTTCTGCAGTGCCGGCAGCCGTTCGTAGGCGGCAAGGTCACGGGCGCTGTCGCGTACCACCTGGTGCAGGCGCGTGAGCGGCGCCAGCAGGTGCCGCAGGGTCAGCCAGATCAGTAGCGCCACCACCGCCAGCGCCAGCAAGGCCAGCCCGAGGAAGCGCGCCTGCATGGCATGCAGCGGGGCGAAGGCCTCGCGCGCGGGCAGCACCGCCACCAGCTCCCATCCCGTGCTCTCCATCAGGTAGCGGGAAATCAGCGGCCTGAAAGGCGAGAGAAACTCGATAGCGCTGCTGCGATCATAGACGCCACAGGTGTCGCCCAGCGCGCGTGCCGGTTGCGCTGTCATGCCCGGATCCGGGTGCCGCACGTAGACCGGCATGCGCCCGGCCGATACCAGGCAATAGAAGCCGGTGGTGCCAAGCCGGTTGTGCGTGATTTCCACCAGGAAGTTGGCGCTCGACAGGTCGAGCCAGCCCCCCAGCAGGCCGACGAATTCACCTTGCGGGGAGACGATCGGCACGGCCACCAGCACCCCGGTCGCGCCATTGATGCGGGCGCGGATGGGCGGCGTGATCACCGGCTCCAGGGTGCGCGCGGCCTCGCGGAAGTAGTCGCGGTCGCCGACGTTCACTGGCACGCCGTCGTGGGCCAGGATGCGGCCCTGGGCATCGGCCACCATGAACGAATTGAAGGTGCCCGGAACGGGAATCCGCCGCTCCAGCAGGCGGCGCAGCTCGTTGCCGGGGCGCCCGAGCTCCCCGGCGAGCTGCGGGGCCACGTGGGATAGCAGGGTGATGCGGTCTTCCATCGCGGTGTCGAGCTGGTTTGAGGCGAGCTTGACGATGGAGTCCTGCTGGTCCTGCAACGCGGCGCGCAGGTCGTCGTGCGCATAATAGAGCGAAGCCAGCACGATGCCGGTACCAAGTACGGCGGCGAACGCCGTGGAAATCAGCGCGAGACGCGCCTTCAGGGAAAGCGAAACTTGGGGCATGCGAGCCGGCGGTGTCGGGGAATGGCGCGTGCCTTCTGGCCGGCCGGCCCGCGTAGCTGCCGGAGTCGGGCTCCGGCAGGCTTGCGGGCCCGCCAACCCTACCACAAGCGCCTGCCCCGCGCGAGTCCGGATGGGCGCGCGGGGCGTGCCGCGCGAGTGCGTGTGGCGCCGCACGTTACTCCGGGATGCCGGGGGTGGGCGAGCCGTTGACGTCACGGTATAGTGGCTCGAAGCCCTGCGACGGCAGGGTGAGGCCGTCGAGGGCTCCCATCCGCTCCCCCTGTTCATGAAACTGCCCTCACTTTCGCCCGTCTTGCTATCCCTGCTGGTTGCCGCTACCGGCGCCCTGGCCACGGGCGGCGCCTGGTACGGCATGCGCACGCTGGAGGACCGGGTAGTGCGCGACGATTTCGATGCGTTGTTCTCGCCGGTCTTTACGGCCTTGCAACGGCGCCTGCAGGAGAACGAGCAATTGCTGCGCGGGACCGCGGGGCTGTTCGCCGCCGATCCCGTCGCCACGCGCGAGCAATGGCGCAACTACCTGTACACCACGCAACTGGACGAGCTGCCGCCCGGCACGCAATCGATCGGCTATGCGCGCCTGACCCCTCCCAGGGAGCTCGACTGGCTGGTCGAGACGATACGTCACCAGGGCCAGCCAGGCTTCGAGGTCTACCCGCTGGGCCCGCGCGACGTGTACGCGCCGGTTGTCTATGTCGAGCCCTTCGCCGGGCGCAACACGCGGGCGCTTGGCTTCGACATCCTCTCGGACCCCGTGCGCCGGGCCGCCGCCGAGGCTGCCCGCAACAGCGGCGAGGTGCGCCTGACCACCGGCGTGGAACTCGTGCACGAGAACGAAACGCAGACGCCGCAACGCGGCGCGGTGCTCTACCTGCCGGTGTACGGCAGCGGCTTGCCGCTGAACACGCCGGTCCAGCGCCAGCTGGCCGTGACCGGCTACGTCTATACGTCCTTGCGCCTGGAGGATTTGTTGCGCAGCGTCGGCTTGCCCGCCGCCGGCACCTTGTCGCTGACGCTCTATGACGGGCGCGACACCCGGCCCGGCGCGCTGCTGGCCGGCGACGCGGAGCCCGTGGCGGCGGCCGCGCCGGCGCCGGAGCAGCAGGCAGAGCGCGAATTGACATTCGGCGGCCGGATCTGGACCCTGCGTGCCGCCCCCCTGCCAGCCTTCGAGACGGCGCATCGCCCGCGGCGCTCCCGGCTGACGCTGGCGGGCGGCTTGGCGGCGACGCTGATGGCGGCGTGGCTGGTCCTGGTGCTGGCCCGGCAGCGGGACAGGGCGTGGCGGCTCGCGGCGCGGGCCCGCCAGGGCCGGCAGGCGGACGCCGCATTGCAGCGCGCGGGCCTGGCCAGTGCCACCGATGCCTTCCTGGTGTGCGATGCCGATGGCCAGGTCCAGATCGCCAGTGCCGCTGCCACGACATTGTTCGGCAAGGCGGCGGACCAGTTCGCCGGTACGCCCATTGCCACCTTGCTCCCTGACGCCGCCATGCTGCCCGCGCCGGACGGGCGGCGCGAGACCCGCGCCCGCAAGGCCGATGGCACGGTCTTTCCCGTGCGCGTAGCGGTGACGTCAGTGCCCGCCGCCGGTCCCGGCCGCGTGATGTGGGTGGTGACCGACCTGAGCGCCATCCGCCGCGCCGAACTGGCTGCCGCCGAGCAGGCCGAGCGCAGCGCACGCGTGCTTGACCACACGGCGCTTAGCGTCATTACCTTCGACCGCGACGGCCTGGTGACGGGCATCAACCGCGCCGCCCAGCGCATGCTGTGGTACCAGGCCGGCGAGGTGGCCGGGCACATGCGCTTTCTCGATCTTCTCGACCCCCGGGAGGTCGCGGTGCGCGCTGCCGCGCTGACGAACGAGCTGAGCGAGCCGGTCGCCGCAGGCTTGCCTGCCGTGGTCGGCAAGGCGCGCCTTGGGCTGGCCGATGAACAAGAGTGGACCTATGTCCGCAAGGGCGGCTCGCGCTTGCCGGTGCAGCTGACGCTGAGCGCCCTGCCCGAGGCGCGCGCCCCAGGCGCCTCGGACGATACGCCGGCGRCTGCCGTAGCCGGCGGCGCTGTCATCGCGGGGCTGAACGCCGGCGGTTATCTCGCTATCGCGCATGACCTGACGGAGCGCAAGCGTGCCGACGAATATATCCGGCACCTGGCGCATCACGACGCCCTCACGGGTTTGCCCAACCGTGCCCAGCTCCATGCACGCACGGAGCTGGTGCTGCAGCGCGCATTGCGCAAGGGGGAGCGCATCGCGCTCCTGCTGCTCGATCTCGACCAGTTCAAGCGCATCAACGAATCGCTCGGCCACCACATCGGCGACGAGGTCCTGCGCATCGTCGCCGACCGCCTCAAGGCCGCCGTGCGCCACGCCGACCTCGTCGCGCGCATGGGCGGCGACGAGTTCGTGGTGGTGCTCGACCCGGTGAGCCAGGACAGCGAGGCCGAGCTGGTCGCCGCCAAGATCCTGGCGCGCTTGTCGGAAGACCTGCAACTGGGCAACCAGCGGCTGCGTGTGACGCCTTCGATCGGCATGGTGATCTGTCCGGATGACGGCGACAACCTTGCAGACCTCCTCAAGAACGCCGATGCCGCCATGTACGCAGCCAAGCGTGGCGGTGGCGCGCAACTCAGCCGCTTCTCCAGCGAAATGGCGGAGGCGTCGATGGCGCGTTTCACCATCGAGGGGCTGCTGCGGCGCGCGCTGGCCGCGCAAGCCTTCAGGCTGCGCTACCAGCCCATCGTCGATGCCGCCAGCTTGCGCATCCTCGGCGTGGAGGCGCTGATTCATTGGGACACGCCCGAGCGCGGCGTGATCCCGCCGGCCGAGTTCATCCCCATCGCCGAAGAGAGCGGCCTGATCATGCCGCTGGGCGAATGGATCCTGGCCACGGCCTGCCGCGAGATCCAGCAGTTGCGCACCAGCCTCGGGCTGGACCTGGAGGTGGCGGTGAATATCTCGCCGCTGCAACTGCGGCAGGCCGGGTTTCCCGCCATGGTCACGCAATGCCTGGCGGCGGCCGGCCTGCCGGCCGCGAGCCTGACCATCGAGGTCACCGAGGGCATCCTGATCGAGGGTGGCAGCAAGACCATCGATACCTTCGAGCGCGTGCGCGCGCTCGGCGTGGGCTTGTCGATCGATGATTTCGGCACCGGCTATTCGGGCCTGAACTACCTCACGCGGCTGCCGATCGACAAGCTCAAGATCGACAAATCCTTTGTCGACGACGTGGCCCATGATGAACATCACCAGGCGGTGGCGTCCGCCATCATCACCCTCGGGCACCAGCTGAATCTGCAGGTGGTGGCCGAAGGCGTGGAGTCGCCGGCGCAGTTCGCCTTCCTGCGCGACCGGGGCTGCGACGCGGTACAGGGCTACCTGTTCTGGCAGCCGGTGCCGCTCGCCGGCCTGATGGAGATCTGCGCGGCGGGTGGGAAAGCGACGATGCACGCCAAGGTGCAAGCTGTGCCGACAGGCCACTGACCCCAAAATCCGCCAATACCCTTATCGGGATTCTTTGCCCGGCTGCCACACGCCTGGCATCCGGTTTCCCTATGCTGCCCGCTGTTACCAAAGCGCAGAGGGTTGTTCATGCAAGCAGGTGAGTCCGTGCCGGAGCGCGCGTTCCTGGCGATCGAAGGGGTAGGCAAGCGTTTCGGCGGGGCAGGCGGTTTCCAGGCACTGGATGGTGTTTCGCTGTCGGTGCCGCAAGGCGAGCTGTTGTGCCTGCTCGGCCCGTCGGGTTGCGGCAAGACCACTTTGCTGCGGATCGTCGCCGGGCTGGAGCGTGAAGACGGTGGGCGCATCCACGCCGGCGGGCGGGAGCTGACCGGCTTGCCGCCGCAAGCGCGCGACTACGGCATCCTGTTCCAGTCCTATGCGCTGTTTCCCAACCTGTCCGTGGCGCAGAACGTAGCCTACGGCCTGCAGGGCCGCGGCATGGGGCGCGCGCATCGCGAGGCACGCGTCGGTGAAATGCTGGCGCTGGTGGGGCTGGCCGGCAGCGAGCGCAAGTTTCCCGGGCAGCTCTCCGGCGGCCAGCAGCAGCGCGTGGCGCTGGCGCGCGCGCTGGCGCCGGCGCCCTCGCTGCTGCTGCTCGATGAGCCGATGTCGGCGCTCGACGCACGCGTGCGCGAGCACCTGCGGCTGGAACTGCGCCAGTTGCAGCGCCGCCTGAACATCACCACCGTGATGGTCACGCACGACCAGGAAGAAGCCATGGCGATGGCGGACCGCATCGCCGTGATGGAGGGCGGGCGCATCGCCCAGGTCGGCACGCCCGGCGAAATCTACGAGCGCCCGGCGTCGCCTTTCGTCGCTGAATTTATCGGGCAGGCCAACTGGCTGGCGGGACGGCTCAGCGGGCGCGACACCTTCAGCGTGGGCGAGCTTGAGCTGGCGGTTTCTCCGGCCCGCGCCGGCGAGGTCGCCGATGGCGCCGTTCGCCTGTGCTGCCGGCCGGAAGCGGTCCGGCTGCACCCTGCCGACGGCGAGCCTAACCGCTTGCTGGCGCGCATCGTTGACCAGACCTACCTGGGCAGCCGTTACCGCCTGATGCTGGAGGCCGATCGCCTGCCGGGCATCACGCTGTTCGCCGACGTACTGCGCGAGGAACGCCACCTGCTGCCGGCGCAGGGCAGCCACAAGTTCTGGGTGTCGCTGCCGAGCCAGGCGCTGCAGGTGTTCGCATGACGCGCGCGTTGCCCGTGGCCGCCGCCAAAGCGAACGATGCTGCCACCATCGCCAGCCGCGCGCGCGGCGCCGGCAGCCTGGCGGACCGCATCGCCCACGGCGCGCCCGCCGCGATGAAATGGCTCTGGCTGGCAGCGCTGGCCGTGGCGCTGGCGCTTCCGCTGCTGGCGCTGTTCGGACAAGCCTGGTTCGACGAGGCCGGGCACTGGGCCCTTCCCGCGCGCATGGCGGAGCTTGCAGCCAATCCCAATTTCGTACCGCTGCTGGGGCGCAGTCTCGCCGTCTCCCTGACCGTGGCCGCTCTGGTGGTGCCGCTGGCCTTCGGCTTTGCCTATGCGCTGCAGCGTTCGCGTATCGCCTTCAAGCCGCTGTGGCGCGGCATCGCACTGCTGCCGTTGTTTGCGCCCTCGCTGCTGCCGGGCATCGCGCTGGTCTACCTGTTCGGCAACCAGGGCATTTTCAAAGGCGCGTTTGGCGCGGGCGGCATCTATGGCTTCTGGGGCATCGTGCTGGGCGAGGCCTTCTACACCTTTCCGCACGCGCTGATGGTGCTGATCGCGGCGCTCTCGCTGGCAGACGCGCGCCTGTACGAGGCCGCGCGCGCGATGGGCGCTTCGCCGTGGCGGACGTTCCTGACGGTGACGCTGCCAGGGGCCCGCCACGGGCTGTTTGGCGCGGCCTGCCTGGTACTGACGCTGGTAGTGACGGATTTTGGTGTGCCCAAGGTGGTGGGCGGCGGCTACCCGGTGCTGGCGCTGGAAGCCTACAAGGCGGTAGTAGGCCAGCAGCAGTTCGCGCGCGGCGCGCTGATCGGCATGCTGCTGCTGTTGCCGGCCTTGCTGACCTTCGGTGTGGATATCGCCATGCAGCGCCGCCAGCGCGCGCAGATGTCGAGCCGCGCGCAGGTCTATGTGCCTGGCCGTGACCCGCTGCGCGACGCCTGCTGCACGCTCGTGGTGATCGTGACCGGGGCGCTCCTGCTGACTGTGCTGGCCGCGGCGGTGGGCGCTTCGCTGGTCAAGCTGTGGCCGTACAACCTGCAGCTGACGCTGGCGCACTACGACTTCGACAATATGGACGGCGGCGGCTGGCTGGCCTACCGCAACAGCCTGCGCCTGGCCGCGCTCACCGCGCTGGCGGGCACGCTGGCGATTTTCTTCGGCGCCTGGCTGACCGAACGCACGCGCGGGCCGGCCTGGCTGCATGGCGTGCTGCGGGCAGGCTTTGTGCTGCCGATGGCGGTGCCCGGCCTGGTCCTCGGGCTGGGCTATGTGTTCTTCTTCAACGCGCCGTCCAATCCGCTGCACACGCTGTACGGCACCATGACGCTGCTGGTGATCTGCAACGTGGCGCACTTCTACACCACGGGCCATCTCACTGCCGCCGCCGCGCTGCGCCAGCTCGATGCGGAGTTCGAAGCCGCGGCACTCTCGCTCGGCGTGGCGCCGCTGGTCACCTGCTGGCGCGTGACGGTGCCGATTTGCCTGCCGGCACTGATCGATATCTTCCGCTACCTCTTTGTCTCGGCGATGACCACGGTGTCCGCCGTGGTCTTCCTCTACAGCCCGGATACCGTGCTGGCCGCCATTTCTGTGCTGAACATGGACGATGCCGGCGACACCGCGCCGGCGGCGGCCATGTCCACGCTGATCCTGCTGACCTCCGCGCTGGCCTGCCTGCTGCTGATGGGCGCCGCGCGCGGCTGGCTGCGGCGCACCCAAGCCTGGCGCGCGCCGCAAGGCTGAGACCTGCCAACCCTGTTTGCCCGACACCAAGACACGCATCCCAAGGAGAAACCATGCCTCACCTGTTCCGCACCGCCACCGCTGTGGCCGCCTTCTCGCTGCTGGCCGGCGCCGCCCATGCCAGCACCGTGCTGACGGTCTACACGGCGCTCGAAGCCGACCAGATTGCCGCCTACAAGGCTGCCTTCGAAAAAGCCAATCCCGAGATCGAGATCAAGTGGGTGCGCGATTCCACCGGCATCGTGACCGCCAAGCTGCTGGCCGAGAAGGCCGCGCCGCGCGCCGATGCGGTGTGGGGCCTGGCGGGCTCCAGCCTCGCCATCCTCGACAAGGAAGGCATGCTGCAGCCCTACGCGCCCAAGAACCTGGCCGCGGTGGATGCGCAATACCGCAGCGCCGCCAACCCGCCGGCATGGGTCGGCATGGACGTATGGGGCGCGGCGATCTGCTTCAACACGATCGAGGCACAGAAGCAGGGCTTGCCCAAGCCCACGTCGTGGGCCGACCTGACCAAGCCGGTATACGCGGGCAAGATCGTCATGCCGCACCCGGCGTCGTCGGGCACCGGCTACCTGGATGTCAGCGCCTGGCTGCAGATGATGGGCGAGCAGAAGGGCTGGTCCTACATGGACGCCCTGCACAAGAACATCGGCCTGTATACGCACTCCGGCTCCAAGCCCTGCAAGATGGCCGCCCAGGGCGAGTTCCCGATCGGCATCGCGTTTGAATACCGCGCCATGAAGTCCAAGAAGGAAGGCGCGCCGATCGATATCGTGCTGCCCGCCGAAGGACTGGGCTGGGACATCGAGGCCACCGCGATCATCAAGGGCACCAGGAACCTGGACGCCGCGCGCAAGCTCGCCGACTTCTCCGCCTCGTCCGAGGCCATGGCGCTGTACGAGAAGAATTTCGCGGTCCTGGCCATTCCGGGCATCGCCAAACCGGATCCGCTGCTGCCGGCCGACTACGAGAAGCGCCTGATCAAGAACGACTTCAACTGGGCCAGCGCCAATCGCGATCRCATCCTCGCCGAATGGAGCAAGCGCTACGAAGGCAAGGCAGAGAAGAAGTAAGCCAGCAAGAGCGGTCAGTCAGCAGGCCCGGTGCGGCCGGTGCAACCGCGCGCCGGCCTCGCCGGGCCGTCTTCATTGACGCGAAGCATGTTGCCTCACGCAGAAACGGGTACGTTATGCATCGCATGCAGCATTGCGGCGAAGCGATCCTGCATGGGGCGATTTTGCGGGGGGGACGTGTACGGGGGAAACGCGATCGGAGAAGCCAGTACGGGCTCGCGCCGACACCGGGCTGTGGCGGCGCCAGGGGGGCGGCCAATATCGTTGGCCGGCCTCCGGGGCAATCAGCTGTGGGAGATTTCCGAAGGATTGTTGCGGGAGTGCAGCCGGCGGTGGAGATCGTCGACGTGGGCGCGGCTGCTTTGCAGCTCTTCCCGGCCACGCTCCGTGATCAGGTAGACGCGGCCAATGCCGTCGCGCAGGACGCTCTCGAGATAGCCTTCCATCTGCAAGGCACGCAGCAAGGGGCGGACGGTGCCGATGTCGACCTGGAAGCCGTACTCCATCAGCATCTCGGCCAGCATGGCCACGGTGGCCGGCACCTCGACGGCAAATTGGAGGACGTAGATGCGGGCTAGCAAGCCAAGGAACTGTCGTTTCATGACGCTGCAAACGCGGCATCTCCCGTTGCGGTTGACGTTGATTTATAGTTGTGAACCGTGCGCCGCAAAAAAAGAAGCCGCCACGTGAGTGGCGGCTTGTCGGGAATGCGTCGGAGGGGTCAATTAACTCTGGCGCAGATCAGATTTTAAAATAACTAAATACGACTTGTCACGTACCACATGTGGGCGTCCCCTCATCAGTAGGGTATGAACGTTGCAATCTTACATGTGAGAGCCTTGTGCGGCACTTTTTTTGCCTGTTTCCAGTGCCTTGCCGTGGCGCCTGTTTCAGGCAGGGAGATGTCCGAAACCAGCTTGCGGCCACTTCGGCTGCGGGGTTTAATCCGTGCACACCATCCTCGATGCCCTCACATGAAACCCGCAGACCTGATTCGCCTGCTTAGCCTTGCCGCCATCTGGGGCGCCAGTTTCCTGTTCCTGCGGATCGGGGCGCCGGTGCTCGGCCCGCTGACCGCGGCCTTCCTGCGTGTACTGATCGGCGCAATCACCCTTGCGGTCTGCCTGGCCCTTATGCGCGTGCGCTGGGATATGCGGGGCAAGTTGCGGCAGGTCATGGCGCTGGGCGTGATCAACTCCGGCATCCCCTTCGTCATGTACTCGTTCGCGGCACTCTGGCTGCCGGCGGGCTACTCGGCAGTGTTCAATGCGATGACGCCGCTGATGGGTGTCCTGATCGGCGCACTGTGCTTTGGCGAACGCCTGACGCTACCCAAGGCCGGCGGGGTCGTCCTCGGTGTGGCCGGCGTCGCGGTGCTGACCCGCACCGGTCCGGTGGCGTTTTCGCCGCAGGTGATGCTCGGCGCCGCCGCCTGCCTGGTGGCTACCGCCTGCTATGGCCTGGCCGGCTTCCTTGCGCGGCGCTGGATCACCGCGCAAGGCGGGCTGGACAGCCGCCTGGTGGCGACTGGCAGCATGTTTGGCGCGAGCCTGTTCCTGCTGCCGTTCTGCGCGATCGCGCTGGCGCGCGAAAACACGTTGCCGGCTGCCGGGCCGGGTGTATGGCTGGCGATGCTCGGAGTGGGGATGCTTTGCACGGCCATCGCCTACATCCTGTACTACCGCCTGATCGCCGACCTCGGACCGGTACGCTCGCTGACGGTCACCTTCCTGATCCCGCCGTTCGGCATCGTCTGGGGCGCCATTTTCCTTGGCGAGCAGTTGTCATGGGCGCATGTGGCGGGCGGGGCGCTGATCGGGCTGGCCGTCTGGCTGGTGCTGCGGCCCACCGCCCCGGTCGCGGCCGGGGGCACGGCAGTGCCGGGGCCGGGCCGGTCCTGAGGACTGCGGGCCGTGCCATAAGGCCGCCGGCTAGCGGAAGCGGTAGGTCACCGCGCCCATG
The DNA here is from genome assembly GCF_056397325.1 of Cupriavidus sp. 05N39. NCBI lineage: Bacteria > Pseudomonadati > Pseudomonadota > Betaproteobacteria > Burkholderiales > Burkholderiaceae > Cupriavidus > Cupriavidus sp. 05N39. The sequence goes on along the minus strand of NZ_JBFTNE010000068.1, from coordinate 1,193 downwards.
CCGGTCCATTGCTGACGCCGCTCGGTGATAGGGCTGCTGGCCGCATCGCCCTGCAACCGTGCAAATGTCACCGAGCCCAGCGCGGACCAGTTGCGCGAGATTTCATAGCTGACGATGCCATTCGCATGCCATTCGCGCAGGCCAGCCCCCACGGCATGCGTGGGCAAGCCGGAGCGTGCGCTCTGGTCCGCCGTGACACCGAAGAAAGTCTGCATGTACTTGCTGTTGGTCCACGTCAGTCCCGGCCCCAAAGTGAATAGCCACTTACCCGCGGGCAGGCTGAACAGTATGTCGCCGTTTGCGATCAGGCCTTGTCCCTGGCCAGCGATATCCTGCGCGACATCCGCCGAGAAGGTCACGAACGACACCTGTGCCTGCGCAAATGCCCGCGCCCGCACGGTCATGTTGACGTCGCCCAGGCCGTTCAGCCGGCTGTCGTCCTTGCTCTTGCGCCAGGTCGGGTCGAGCTGGAAATCCGCGCCAACCTGCCAGATGTCGTTGTTGACGGCGTAGATCCCTAGGAAATCGAAACCGCGCGAGAAGAAGCGGCCTTTGTAGTCGATGTCCTGGTAGATGATCGGGTAGATGAGCGAGTCGCGGGCACCGGGGAATTTCGGTGCGACGTAGATGCCGGGGCCGGCGGAGATTTTCCAGTTGCTGGTGGTGGTAGCGGTGGAAGCCGGTACGTCGGGCATTTCGGGCGCGGCCCATGCGGCTGTGGTGCCCAGGTAAAGGGCGAGAGCCAGGAGGGCGTGGCGGGGCGCCGGGTAGGTGGGCATGGGGGGCGCGGGGTAGCGGTTTGTGGGCCGCGCTGCGCGCGGGGGGCAGGGGGATTTTAGCTGGATGTGGTGGGGGTGGCGTGGCGGGGGGATCGTGTTGGTTTTTTGCTGGGGTATTGGGACTTGGGACTGCCTTAACTTCAACTTCAAAGGCTTAAAGTCAAAGCAGTTTCACCACCCCTGCGGGGCGGCGACCTACTTTCTTGTCTTGCCAAGAAAGTAGGCAAAGAAGGCGCGCCGGATGGGGCGACCCCCTCCTCGTCGGCAGACAAAAAGAGCGGCCGGGGGCCAAACTCGCATCGCCTTAAGGCGATACTCAAACATGGCCCCCTCTTTTCCGCTCTTTTTGCCTGMCGACGAGGCGCCCCATACGGCCTGGTACACCTTGACGGCTCGCTTCGCATCGCGCTGGGG